>DATKZQ010000111.1:0-10494 GCA_035527895.1 Desulfatiglandales bacterium | reverse complement strand
ACCGCTAAACCGACGGTGATATGCCTCCAATTGAGGCATCAGTTCTCTCAAATCGTCCTCCGTCATGGCACACCTCCTGTTGTTTTTCAGGAGTATACACCATGACCAATCAGATGTCAACTAACCGGCGTTATAGTGTTATATGATCGGTAAAATTAGATTCGCAAGGACTTTTGATGTTTGCCTCATGAATCTTATGAGATAATTGATTTTCAGAAAATTTTTCAAATGCTCGTGATAAAGTGGCTTTTAATGGAATCAGCTAACAAATCCACCTACATAACCAGCTAAAACACTTACAGGCCTTGAGGTATTTGACGAGAATGTGAGTTGTTTTGAAGTCATACACCCGCCTAGCAATAAAAGCCTTGACTAAACTCGGTCGGCTCTTGCGTCGCCGGCTAATCCCTCACCAACAATATGTTTTGGAGTTTCTTCTTGAATCAAGTAATGGTGCGATCTTCCAATAAGTTGTTATTCAGTGAGTCGAGTAGACCGGTCTCTCCCAGTGCTATCCCGGCCCCACACAGAACCGGACAGGCAGTTTTCCCGCATCCGGCCCTTCAAGCAGGCTCACATCCTAGCAGAGTAGATCAAACGGTAGCCGTTCAGAATCTGGGGTTTGGGCAAGGGAAAGCGAGTTCACTAAATGAATTCTATGAACTCTTCCCGCTACCCCGCATCTTGGACCAGGAGAAAATAAAGAACAGAGATATTTCTTTCTACATACCGGCCTTCAGGATAAAGAACGTGGCTATTGTGGATAGGTTCGCTGCCAGGCTCACCCAGCTGCAACCGATCCTTAGCGAGGGCGATCCCGATTCAGCGGAAGTACTTGATCTTTCCGACGTCTGGCTCCCCTTGAAAGAGGCCAAGGAAATGGCACATGTCCTGCTCTTTTCGTTGACAAGGGAAACGCACAAAAAGACAAAGAAGGCGGTGAAGACGGCAGAGCTGCGATTTACTGGGGCTACCCTCCTCTGCCTTCCGTTCGCGGAAAAGGGGATCTATCTCAGGGAGTTGGAAACCGACCTCGCTCTCCAGAAGAAGGCCCTGGATCTGGACTAGGCATACGGGGCCAGTAGGCATTCTCTCTTGGTAAAGGGAAATCAAAATGGTAAGACTTGCCCTCCCTGGCTCCCGTTTCTATCAGTCAATTAGCTCTGCCCAGCCTAGCCCAAAAACATCCACCTGAAAGACTTCAGTTGTGAAAATGCCGGTACGCCGACATGGATGCCTTGATTTTTGGCACCTTTTGTGGTTAGGTACCCTTATGATTCGGTATGAACTGGCCCGGGATGTTAGTGAAAGAATAGGGGACATCCTCCGTAGAGTGGAGATGACCCACGTTGACGCATCGAGAGTGACCTGCCTGAGGAGCAAAGGCTCCCGTAGCAGGAGGATTATTGCCCGGTGCCATGGGCTTTCCAAGATCATGCAGCTAGCCCTGAATCAGGGGCCTCACTATGTCATTGAGGTTATCTCCGAGCGATTTGACAAGCTCAGCAGGGAGGACCAGACCAGGGTTCTAATCCATGAGTTAATGCACATTCCCCATTCATTCGGAGGCGGGTTTCGGACCCATAAACCCTATGTAACCCGGCAAAAGGTTGAGAGGGTTTACCAAGAATTCTTGCGAGCACGTTAAGTGAAGAATTCAACTATTGCTAAGGGCGGTTCAGCTGTTGACTCACAGTTTCCCCAGGAACTCCTTTGCTTGATGTTCCCATTCTCTCGTTTCAACATCAACACTCTGTTTGCTGTCGCCCTCTCCAATGGTTACGGATACGTGCCCACCACCCCCTTCGAAGCTGATGCAGCAAGAGTTGCGGCTCTTTTCCTCTAAGCCGATTCCTTCCTTTCCGAAAAAATCAGACGCCACACTGATAATCTCTTCTGCCGATAGCCTTGTTTCCTTGGACATCCGAAGCATGCCTGACCTCCTTTCCGCCTATTGCATGCTTATCTGATAATACTAAGAAAATGAGGGACAAAACTGCCAGAGAAATTCACTTCGAACTAATCAAGTTTAGGACAGCCGCATTCCCGTGTCAAACGAATATGGATGCAGGTCCTTGTTCTGAGCCTTAGGGTCAGGAGCAGATGACCCTAACGTATCGTTTCAATATGGCGGCTAAGTCTTTTATTAATTGCACAACGAAACATCTTGCTATATGCTCTGCCAGTCAATATACGGATAGTGTCTGAGCCCTTAGTAAAGCGGCAACAGGATATCACTGTTCTTCTGCCCAAGCCTGACAACGTGACTGAGGGCTCCCGGAATACTATAAGGGCATGGAAATGGAGGAAACCAGTGGACCCTTTGATAGCTCAAGGCAAGGATTTGATCGATAGGGCCACCAAGATTCTGGTTTTTTCAGGGGCCGGACTCAGCACGGAATCAGGCATTCCGGATTTCAGGAGCCCAGGAGGTCTCTGGAGTAAATATGACCCTTCGGACTTTTACTATGACAAGATCATATCCGATGAAAAAGCCAGGGTTAGATACTGGAAAATGAGCACGGAGTCTTACCAGGTTATCAGGGATGCCCTCCCGAACCCTGCCCATCTGGCCATCAAAGCCCTGGAAGACATGGGAAAGCTGGTTGCTATTGTCACACAGAATATTGACCACCTGCACCACAAGGCCGGGAATTCGCCTGACAGAATCATTGAAATTCACGGCACCGTCTTTTCGGTTTCTTGCCTGAATTGCGGGAAGACTTACGACAGAGATGACATCGAAGAACGGATAACCTTAGGCGTTAAAGTCCCTTACTGTGATGAATGCTCCGGTATTCTCAAGCCGGATACCATATCCTTTGGCCAAGCCATGCCCACGGATAAGATGGCACGCGCAATTATCCATGCAAAAGAATGTGATCTGTGCATCACGGTCGGCTCCTCCCTAGTGGTCTATCCCGCTGCCTCCATACCGGTCTATGCAGTCGAAAACGGGGCAGCGCTCCTCATCATCAACCGGGATCCAACGCCTCTGGATTCCAAGGCGGATGTCGTAATACACCAATCCGTCACAAAAGCCCTGGAAGAGATGGTGCAACTTTGACTCTGTCTTTGGCACGGAACTCCTTCAAGTGATATGTCAGCTCATAGCCATTACAGTTGGCTTTTGACTCCGGATTACGCTGATTTTCGATAAAAAATCTAGAGAAATCCGTTTCAGGCACGATAGAACGCGGAAAAACGTTGACATGCAGGGATAAACATGTTCAAATGCCGCATTAATTAACACTTTCAGCAGAAAGGAGGGAAGAGTCACATGAACAAGGGAGAATTAATCGAGGCTGTTGCAAAAGATGCGGGTATCTCTAAGGCCTTGGCTGGCAAAGTCTTAGACAGCGCTATTGACGCGATAACAAAGAGCCTTAGCAAGGGCGACAGGGTTGCCCTGGTTGGTTTCGGAACGTTCTCTGTAAGCGCCAGAAAGGCCAGAAGCGGAAGGAACCCTCAAACCGGCAAGGAGATCAGAATTCCTGCCACGAAAGTCGCTAAATTCAAGGCCGGCAATAAGCTTGTTCAGGCGGTCAAATAGGTTTTTCTCTAAAGTTTAGTAGTCTTTGAAAAGCTGGGCATGAAGCGATGCCCAGCTTTCTTTTTTTGAGGTTCTCTCCTAAAAGCTCCAACTCACAGATTAGGGAACATCTGAGACTCAACGTCTCTCTATTCCATTCTACAATATGAGTTTCATAGGCTATTTCAAGACAAGGAGCAAGTCAAGAATTAAGGAAGCACCTCACTGGAAGGGGTTTTTCTGTTAATCAAATTCAGCCCTACCCCGCTCCCTACGATCAGGCAGGCTCCGATGAAGAAGCTAAGCCCCAAGGAATCATGAAAGAGCACAACTCCTGCAACGCCAGTAAGCACAACTTCTGACATCAAGATCACGGAGCCCTCCGAAGCCTTGCAAAACTTGAAACCCTGATTCATAAACAGCTGAGCTATGAGGAGAAGAACGGCGAGCACGATCAACAGGGTAAGAAGCTCGAAACCGGGCAGGGTAAAGTTCGTGATAAACAGGGGGAACGAGACCACTCCCCCCACCACGCAGAAATAAAAGTAGATAATCAACGGACCGTTGGTTTTCCTCACTTTCCGAATGAGTACCGCCGTCAGACCCGCGAAAGCACCTGCAAGAATCCCATATACATGGCCCATGCCAAGGCTATGTGAACTGGGATTGATGAGCACGAATACGCCCATCAGCCCGACCCCGATGAGCACCGCCTCTACCCTGGCCAGCGATTCCTTGAGGATGAAAAAGGAGAAAAGCGTTGCAAAAAGAGGAAACGTATAAAAGAGCACCATGGCGTTTGACAATGGAATCATGGCGATGGATTTGACCAGACAGAAAAAGGCCAGCGTCCCTATGAGTCCTCGCAACAGCAGAAGCCTGGTGGAGTTACCCCTCAGAGATTCATGACTCCGTGCCAGGAAGGGCAAGATGATGAGCCCACCCAACAGGAACCGAAAGAAGGCGATTGGAATCGAGCCGATTGAAGGCGAGATGAACTTTATGACAATATCGCCAAGGGCGTAAAAGAGCGCTGAAAAGATCATCAGCAACAAGCCGCTATTTAAAAGTATCTTGATCATGTTCTCACAGTCATTTTCAAGGTCTTTACGAATTGAAACGCGGTATAGTATACCTAAGTGCTTCGATTCGCAAATACAATAACGTATTTTCATCCCTATAATCTCTGCAATTGTCTTCGACCCTGAGCCTCTAGACCATGAGCTCTAGGTCGAATGGCTCAAACCGAAGGGCTCACTCCATTCGGCCCGAGCTCATGGCCGAGGGCAGCACTTAGTCCCGAGTAAACAAATACGTCATCGAATGTATGAATTGAGGGACTAAGCATGTCACAAGCCAAGAAAAAAACCCATCTCTCTGGAGAGGGGCAGTCAATTCTTCCCCGGCGCATTTCGTACATATCGAGGTCCAATCCGCTTTCCCCCCGACTCCGCTTCCCCTATCCGGCCACGCTTGTGATGAAAGAAGGGGCCTTTTGCGATCGAGGTTTCTTCATCAGACCAGATTAACGGTACATGGCAGACTGAGGCACCTTCAAGTCCCGCCCAAATACCTCCTGCAGGATTTCCTGCAGGATTTCCCTTGACAGACCGCTAGGGGGAAGGTATATAATCCCCATCGTTACGGGAATTTGATCAAGAAGACTATTCCCCATATTCAACACCTAGAAAGGCAGTCTACGGATAGATAAGGCCACGGAGGTCTTTTGCTCTGTTAGGAGTCAGGGCACAATACCTTCGCGGCCTTTTTGTTGAAGCAGGGCCCCCAAAAGGGAAGCAGAGACCATCTCATTACCGGACAGAGGATCTTTAGAAAGGAGAAACATACCATGAAAAGATTGGCCTTGCTGATCATTGCGAGTATAACCGTTATCTCTTTGCCTGGAGGCACCCTCGCCCATTTTGGGATGCTCATACCGTCTGACTCTATGGTTATGCAGAACGACAACCGCACAATCAATCTCAGGCTTTCCTTTTCCCACCCCTTCGAAGGGCAAGGCATGGAAATGGAGAAACCGGTGCTTTTTGGCGTTTTCGCAAACGGGAAACGGGTGGATCTTATAAGAACGCTGAAACGGGCAGAGGTCATGAAGCATACTGGTTGGGAGACGGATTACAGGATCAAGCGTCCGGGCGTTTACCAGTTCTTTATGGAGCCTCAGCCCTACTGGGAGCCGGCAGAGGACTGTTACATAGTACACTACACCAAAGCCGTTGTAACCGCCTTTGGCGATGACGAGGGATGGGACCAGGAGATAGGCCTCAAGACCGAGATCGTACCTTTATCAAAACCCTATGGCCTCTATGCCGGCAATGTGTTTCAGGGGATCGTCAAATTGGATGGCAAACCGGTATCGTTCTGCGAGGTAGAGGTAGAATACTACAACAGAGATGGCAAAGCGAAAGCACCTACCGATTATATGGTTACCCAGACCATCAAGGCGGACGCGAACGGGGTCTTTACCTATGCTGCACCCAGGGCCGGGTGGTGGGGATTTGCGGCCTTGAACACGGCAGATGAGAAAATCAAGGGCAAGAATGTGGAAATCGGCGCCGTCCTGTGGGTTCGATTCCACGATTGGAAATAGGGGATCCACATCATAAGGGCCTGGCTCTGCTTATTTCATGGGGTTGTGCTGGCCTTTGACTTTCAACGAGTGAGAGGGGTACTGGGAGGATTTGCACATGCACATATCCGAAGGCGTATTATCGGCACCAGTGTTGGTCGCAGGTGCGGCCTTAGCTGCAGGAGGGGTGGCCGTTGGCCTGAAAAAGATGGATCATGAAAAGATCCCCCAGGTAGCCGTTCTATCGTCCGCCTTTTTCGTGGCCTCATTGATCCATGTGCCTGTGGGGCCGTCCAATGTCCATTTAATCATTAACGGCATAAACGGGCTCTTGTTGGGTTGGCTCTGTTTCCCCGCGATGTTAGTAGCCTTGGGTCTACAGGCAATCCTCTTCCAGTTTGGTGGGGTCACGGTCCTTGGGGTCAATACGGTAATCATGGCCCTGCCGGGCGTGACCTGCTATTATCTTTTCGGCGGATTGGTGCGTCACGAGAGAAGGCTCATATCAGGGGTTTCCGCGTTTTTGTGTGGATCTCTTGCCGTATTCCTTTCCGGTATCCTTGTGGCGCTTTCCCTGGTCTTTACCCAAGAATCGTTCTTTTCAGCTGCCATGCTGATTCTTGTGGCACATCTCCCTGTGATGATCATCGAGGGAATCATCACGCTCTTTTGCATAGCATTTCTAAAAAGGGTAAAACCCGAACTCTTTGGAGGTATCCATGGAAAACCGGCATGACGTTCAGAGGCTTCCTTTTGTGCTCCTCATTGCATCGCTTCTGATAGCCTTGAGCAATCCTCCCGCGCTCGCCCATAAGGTAACGATCTTCGCCTGGGTTGAGGGAAATACTGTATACACCGAAAGCAAGTTCATGGGTGGAAACAAGGTTAGAAATGCCCAGATCCTGGTCTTTGACGGGGAGGGCGCGCAACTGCTTGCGGGAACTACAGACGAGAGGGGCGAATTCTCGTTCAAGGTCCCCAAACTCGCTGACCTCACGGTTGTCCTCAATGTGGGGATGGGGCACAGAGCCGAGTGGACAATCACGGAATCGGAGATCCGTGAAGCAGCCGGTACCTCGGAGGGTAAACCGGCTCTAAAACCTTGGCAGCAACAGGCTGCCGGGCTGAATAGGGAAGAGATCAAGGAGTTAATCGAGGATTCTCTAGACCGGAAACTCAGACCAATCATGAGAATGATGGCCGAATCACGGTCACGGGGGCCTTCGGTTACCGAAATAGTGGGCGGCATTGGCTATATCTTCGGGCTCATGGGTTTGGCGCTCTATTTTAGAAACAGAATAAAGGAAAAACAGAAAGACAACAGAGATGATTGAAGAGCAATTCTCAACCGGTACTTCCTTTGTTCACAGCCTTGATCCCAGGATTAAGATCATTGTGGCGGCCCTCTTTTCCGTTCTTGTGGCTGTGTCGAGCAACTTCTTGGCCCTGGTGCCCGCCCTGGCGGTATCGGTACTCATGATCTCTCTTGCCACGCTCTCTATTCAAAAGGTTTTGTATCGGCTTTTATTGGTAAATGGGCTAATTTTCTTTCTGTGGCTCTTGCTTCCCTTTACCTACAGGGGAGAATCCTGGTTTGCCTTAGGGCCTTTGGTCGCAACAAAAGAGGGTATACTCTATGCCACGAAGATTACTGTTAAATCCAACACAATCCTTCTGGCCATGATTGCCCTCCTCGGTACAATACCGATCTTCACCCTTGGCCATGCCATGAGTCGGCTCTCTGTACCCGATAAGCTGGTACACCTCCTGCTCTTCACCTATCGTTACATCCACGTCATCTTTCAGGAATACCGAAGACTCATAAATGCCATGAAAATACGAGGCTTTACTCCGCGAACAAACAACCACACCTACAAAACCTATGCCTACCTTTTGGGGGCCCTGCTGGTCAGAAGCTATGACCGGGCAGAGAGGATCCATAAGGCAATGCTCTGCAGAGGCTTTACCGGAAGGTACTATGCATCGACCCCCTTTTCAGTGAAGGCGAGGGATCTATTCTATTTGTCGGTAATGCTGACCATAATCTTTGGATTGGTTTTCTTGCAATGGAGCTCGACAATCTGATCATCAACCTAAAAGACATCTTGTTTTCTTACTCGGAAGCCAAACCCGTGCTCGACCGCCTGAGTTTTCAACTTCGTCGAGGGGATCGTATCGGTTTAGTAGGGCCGAACGGCTGCGGTAAGACTACCTTTTTCCACGTTATCATGGGTCTCCTACGGCCATCAGCCGGGACCATCGAACTCTTTAACAAACCCGTCCACGAGGAGAAGGACTTCCGAGAGGCAAGGAGGAGGATTGGCCTGCTCTTCCAGGACCCTGACGATCAGCTGTTTAGCCCCACCGTATTAGAAGATGTTGCCTTTGGCCCGTTAAATCTGGGGAAATCCCCGGAAGAGGCAAGAGCTATCGCCCTAAAAACCCTGGCAAGGCTTGATCTCGCCGGTTTCGAAAACAGGGTTACCTATAAGCTCTCAGGAGGGGAAAAGCGGCTCGTATCTCTGGCCACGGTTCTGGCCATGGACCCGGAGGTCCTGCTCCTTGATGAACCCACCAATGGGCTGGACGAGGAGGCGATGGAAAGGATAACCGAAACCCTAAAGGGACTTGATTTATCATACATCCTTATTTCACATAACCTGGATTTCCTGTCTGAAACAACAGATTGGCTTCATGCCATGGTGAGCGGCAAGATTCTCCTTGATGAGGCCTTGGAACCCCACACCCACATCCATACCCACCGATTCGGCAGGGTACCTCACGAGCACAAACCGTGAAGTGGCTTCCGCTTGTCTCTAAAGGCAGAGATTATGAGGCTTATTCATAGACCTTTTCATCTTCGTCAGGCGTGATAGCATCCTCTTCTACGTCCCTGAGCTCAATTCTTCTTTCCCGCAACTCCCGATAGTATTCATGCTGAATGAGGAGATTCATTACCTCATTGGTGCCGGTCCAGATCATGGCCAGGCGGCAATCTCTCAGAAAACGTTCTATCGGATAAATACTAGTATAGCCGATTCCGCCCATAATCTGCATTGCATTGTTTATTACCTTCCATGCAGCCTCAGTGCCCACCTTTTTTGCCTCAGACACGAGTCTTCGAGAGTCACCACCCGAGTCGGCCAGCCGCGCCGCCGCGTAAACCAAGGCCCTGGCAGCATCCAAGGTGGTAATCGAATCGGCCACCATAAAGGTTACGGCCTGGAACTTATCTATGGTTTTCCCGAAGGCCTTACGCCTCGTGGAATACCGCGTGGCAACCTCGAGCGCGGCCCTGCCGAGACCAACCGCGCCGGCACCGCTTGTCAACCGCTCCGGGACCATCATCCTGTTAAAGATAGCATAGGCGTTGTGGAGCTCACCAACAAGGTTCTCTTTTGGCACCCGAACATCCTTGAACACGAGACGTCCCGTTCCACCACCCCTTGTCCCGAGGAGGTTATAAATAGTTTGATCCTTTACGCCCATGCCCCTTTCGACAATGAAGCAGCTGATGGATTCATGGGATGGTGCATCGGGAGCAGACTTAGCGTAGACCAAGAAATAATCCGAGTCCTTTGCGCCCACGATGAAGCGTTTCTCACCCTTCAGCACAAATGAATCGCCGTCTTTCACGGCTTTGGTTGTGGCACCGAAGAAATCTGAACCACCGCGGGGTTCTGTCAGGGCCTCAGCCGAATAGAGTTTCCCTTGGTTGGTCGGTTTCAGGTAACGTTGTTTCTGCTCCTTGGTTCCAAAGCTGTTCAGCGCTTCTCCGACAATGCTGGGCATAACATAGGCGCAGGAAATCGAGGTTCCGAGAACGCCGACCTCCTCGATGGCAACCACCTCTGCTGCCCAGTTGAGGCCACGCCCTCCGTATTCCCTTGGAAATCGGAGACCGAGGAGATTCCTCTTCCCGGCCATCTCAACAATAGGCCTGCCCGACTCTATAATGCTCAAGTCCATATCGCGCACCAGTTTGCTGGAGATATCATTTTTTACAAATTCCCTGACCTCCCTCTGCAATGCTTTCTGTTCCTCGTTCAACATGAAATCAAACATAGCCTCTCCCCCTGTGATTAAGTAAACATTCTGGAAAAGCTTCTCCTCCCCGGCTATCTGCGTAACGTGTTCACAGCCGAACGCTCTTTCCGCACTTATTACTTTAGTTCACTTTAGCACATGACCCCGGCGCTTCGCTTCAGGGTTATACATGAAAGAAACGCTCTGCTGAGCATGGAGATGTCTTTTTTTGACTCTGTCCCTGGCCCAGACCTGGCTCATAAGGCATGAGTAAGGAGAACTGAGATGTGAGATACTCTCGTATCCATACAACACTCCGGAAGCTGAGCGCCAGGGCAGGCCTCCCATC
>DATKZQ010000110.1:0-56033 GCA_035527895.1 Desulfatiglandales bacterium | reverse complement strand
AAGGGGCTCAATCGAGTGGTTATCGGCGCCTGCTCCCCCAGGACCCTTGAACCGTTATTCCGGGACACCCTTCGGGAGGCGGGACTTAATCAATATTATTGTGAGATGGCAAATATTAGGGAACATTGCTCCTGGGTCCATTCTAAGCAAAAGGAAGAGGCCACTGATAAGGCACAGGATATCATCCGGATGTCGGTAGCACGAGCTCGCTATTTGGAGCCATTACAGGAATTTGATCTGCCGGTAAACAAGACGGCCTTAGTGGTTGGCGGCGGTATAGCCGGCATGACTTGTGCGCTCTCCATAGCCAACCAGGGACATGAAGTACAACTATTGGAAAAGGATAAAGACTTAGGAGGAATGGCGCGGCGACTTCCCACCACCCTGGAAGGAATGGATGTTCAGGCGTATTTGAATGATGTGATACGCGAGGTTTATAATAACCCTTTGATACATGTATCCCATGAAGCCACCATCACAGAAGTTTCCGGTTATGTGGGGAATTTTGTCACCACGGTGGAAACTGAAGGTAGGGTCAAAGAGATAAAACATGGTGCATCTGTCCTTGCTATAGGTGCTGATGAATATAAACCTGTCGAATACCTTTATGGGGAAAACGATAAGGTGTTCACCCACCTTGAGTTGGGGGAGCAGATCGCCAAAGGAAACGATACGGTAATTAATGCCGAAAGTCTGGTGATGATCCAATGTGTTGGCAGCAGGGACGAAGAAAGAAATTACTGCAGTAGGGTATGTTGCAGTCATGCCGTAAAGAACGCCTTGAAACTAAAAAAGATAAACCCCGAGATGCGTATCTATATCCTTTTCAGGGATATGAGAACCTATGGATTAAGAGAGGATTATTACAGAGAAGCGTCAGAAAAAGATGTAAAGTTTATCCGTTATACGCCGGAAGATAAGCCTGTAGTGGAAGTTGTCCAGGAGGGCGGCAAAGAAATTTTAAGAGTAACTGTCCCTGATCCTGTTTTAGGTCAAAGGCTTGAATTAGATGCTGATATTGTTTCTTTGGCTGCAGCGGTTATTCCAACCGCAGCAACCAATGAAATAGCCTCCCACTTCAAGGTAACTTTGAGCCCGGATGAGTTTTTTAAAGAAGCCCATGTTAAATTAAAACCTGTTGAGTTTGCAGCAGATGGCGTTTATCTTTGTGGAACGGCTCACTATCCTAAGCATATACAGGAAACGATTAACCAGGCTTATGGCGCTGCCGGCCGGGCATTAACGCTTCTCTCACACGATACGGTTGTAGCCTCAGGTTCTGTTTGCGAGGTAAACGAGAACGATTGTGTATCGTGTGGGGCATGTATTTCAGCTTGTACATATGGTGCTATAGAGTTTCATGATACACCAAAAGGCAAAAAGGCCTGGGTTAATCCTGTTCTCTGTAAAGGAGACGGTCTGTGTAACGCAAAGTGTCCAACAAATGCTATTGTACTGAAGCACTTTACCGATGAAGAGCTCTTGAGCCAAATTGATGCGGCGGCTACAGAGGAAGAGATAATACAACAAATTGATGCCGCGGCTTAAGATGAATAGAAGTATACGAATGAATATAGCTAAGGAGGTCAGAACGAATGAGTACAGGTCTCGAATTTAAACCAAGAATATTAGGTTTTGTATGCCATTGGTGAGCATACGGCGCTGCTGACCTGGCTGGAGTTTCCAGACTGCAATATAGAACTGAAATCAGGCTTATTCGCGTCATGTGTTCCGGTAGAGTCGACCCGGAATTTGTACTCAGAGCCTTCTCAAATGGAATGGATGGGGTGTTTATTGGTGGTTGCCGTCTTAATGAATGTAATTATATTACTCATGGAAATTACCGTGCACTAAACATGGTGCTTCTATGTAGAAAAATAATGGAACACATAGGGCTGAACCCGGAAAGGTTAAGGATCGAATTTATGTCCTCCGGTGAAGGAATCCTTTTTACCGAAGTCACTAATGATTTTGTCAAGAAGGTGAAGGAGTTAGGACCACTTGGCAAAGGCGAAGAAATAGACGAAGATGAATTAAAGTCCAAACTTGAAGCAGTTACAAAGCTAATCCCCTACATTAAGCTGGTGAAAAGGGAGAAGCTGGAGTCACGTCTTGATAACGAAGAAGAATATGACGGATTTTTTACCAGTGACGAGATAGAAAAGTTATTTAGTGAAGTAGTCTCGTACTATATTGATCCGGATAAGTGCCAGGCCTGTATGATTTGCCTTAGGAGATGCCCTGTAGAGGCGATTGTAGGCGGCAAGAACCAGATCCATGTGATTGACCAAGAGAAATGCATAAAATGCGGAACTTGCTTTGAAGCTTGCCCCCCTCGATTTGGTGCGGCGAAGAAGATTTCCGGCGAGCCTGTTCCGCCTCCTATTCCTGAAAAAGAAAGAACTATAGCCAGAAAGAGTAAAGAAAAATGAGAGAAATCCTTTTACCGATTGACTGAAGAGAAGTTAGTTGAAGCAAGGGAAGGGATGACTGTTTTGGAGGCAGCATAGAATGTAGGGATATTCATTTCGACACTTTGTCAGCACGAGAAATTAGAACAATATGGGGCTTGCCGAATTTACGCAGTAGAAGTAGAAACTCGCGGCTCGACGAAACTCGTTGCTGCCTGGCTCTACCCGGTAGAACAAAATTTGGTAGCAAGAACCTGGTCTGAGAAGGTAGATAAAACTCCCAAAATGATCTTAAATAATAATAGCACAAGGGTTGAATTACAAAGGGATTAAAAAGAGACCTCGGGCGACCTGAACACTTTACTTTCAGAATTAGTTACAGTATTATTGATAGGTATTGCTGCAGCCTCTTATAGGAGAGAACAGCCAATGCCCGATATTTCTCCCGCTTATCGCCCTCGCACTCCTCAGACTTCTCAGTATTACCAATGCGTAGAAGACCATTTTGAGACGTTTGAGCAGGTCTATGATGAGCGCTTTCCGAAACAGTACGGGTCCGGCCTTATGTGAAGAAAGTGATTTACAGGTATCTTGACTGCGGCATCCTGCACAATGGCTTTGCCCGTGTCAGGTGCGGGGATTGCGGCCACGAGTACTTGCTTGCATTCTCGTGTAAACGTCGTCATTTCTGTCCATCCTGTCATCAGAAGAGGGTAGTTGAATTTGGGGAATGGCTTTGTGAAGAGGTTCTGAAGGCAGTGCCTCACCGCCATTTCGTTTTCAGCACACCCAAGATACTTCGCAAGTATTTTCTCTATGATCGAAAACTCCTTACTGAACTGAGCCGCTCCGCGTGGCAGTCATTGAAAATATTTCTCCGGGCGACTGTTCCTGAAAAGGATTCCGTGCCAGGTGCTGTGATTGCGACTCAGACATTTGCTGATTTTTTGGGGTTTAACCCCCACGACCCCCTTCTTTTTTTGGTGATCGTGGTTAGTATATGAATAGTTGAAACAAATGGAAATTCAAATTTGGGTGGCATGGGGCCATTGGATTTGACAGGTCAAATAAGGTAGCCTAAAAGCCATTTGACCAAGCGTGTTTCATCGGAGTTAGCTATGCGGTTTATCCGTATTAATATGAGCAGCCAACAGATCCGCGTTGAGCCGGTACCTTCCCAATACCTGGGATTGGGCGGTCGTGGGTTGATCTCCCTTTATATTCACGACCATGTACCGCCCACTTGAGATCCCCTGGGACCTGACAATACCCTGCTTTTTGCTCCCGGCCTACTGGGGGGCACGCAGCTGGTCAATACCAGTCGAATTGCCGTGGGGGCCAAAAGCCCGCTGACCGGTACCATTAAAGAGAGCAATGCGGGCGGGACCTTCGGCGATGCGGCTGGCCGCCTGGGCATTACAGCCATCATCATAGAGGGTCGTGCACACCAAGACCAATCCTGGTTGCTCAAGGTGGATGTGGACGGAGAGGCGCGGTTGGTTCCGGCCAACGAATATAAGGGCATGCGGACATACGCGTTGGCCGAGGCCTTATTTAAATCTTACGGTTCCCACAATGCCATTATGTGTATCGGCCCGGCCGGCGAGCAGATGCTGCACGCGGCGTCCATCCAATCCACCGACACAAAAGGACGTCCCTGCCGGGCTGCCGGACGCGGTGGGTTGGGTGCGGTCATGGGATCCAAGGGGCTAAAAGCCATTGTGCTGGATTCGGGAGGGCGGGCGACGGATGCGATTGCCGATCCCGAGGCCTTTGAGAAAGCGGCCAAGGATTTTGCCCGTGCCGTGCGCAGCAATCCCTTCAGCGGCGACGTGATGCCCAAGTTCGGCACGGCTGGGCTGGTTGCGCCGGTCAATTCCATGGGGGCCTTTCCGTCCTACAACGCCACCAAAGGGGTTTTCGAAGGCTGGGAAAAGATCAGCGGCGAGCACATGGCCGAGTTGATGGCTAAGCGGGGGGGCAAGACTGGCCATCAGGGCTGCTCCAAATGTGTGATCCAGTGCTCCAATGAGTTTGTCGACGCGGGGGGCAAGTATGTCACCAGCTCCCTGGAGTACGAGACCATCTGGTCCATGGGAGGGATGACCGGTATCGATGATTTAGATACCATCGCCCGGCTAGACTTTTTATGCGACGATTTGGGCATCGACACCATGAGCACCGGCGTGGGTGTGGCGGTGGCCATGGATGCCGGCTACAAATCATTCGGCGACGGTCAAGCCGCCATCGCTATGGTGGAAGAGATTGCCAAGGAAACCGAACTGGGCCGTGTTCTGGGAAACGGACCTGAAGCCGTGGGAAGATACTTTAACCATTCCCGGGTCCCCGTTGTCAAAGGTCAGAGCATTTCCGGGTACGACCCGCGCGCCATGCAGGGCAACGCCGTGACTTACGCCACCAGCCCCATGGGGGCCGACCATACGGCCGGCAATGTGGTGGCCGAGTATGTCACCGGCAAGCTGGACCCTTTAAAGACCGAAGGGCAGGTGGCCGCCTCCCGCCATCACCAGATCATCATGGCTGTGGTGGACAGTATCGGCCTTTGTGTGTTGGCCAGCTATGTGCTCTCCACCCCCGAGGGCGCACAAGTCTTTATCAAAGCCATCAACGCCAAGCTGGGCGTTACCTTGGAACTGGCATCATTGACCGAACTGGGAATACGGATTCTCAAAGCCGAGCGGGCCTTTAACCGCAAAGCCGGATTTACCAACAAGGATGACCGCCTGCCGCGCTTTTTCTATGAAGAGCCATTGCCGCCGCACAACACGGTGGTTCAAATCAGCGATGAGGATATGGACAAGACTTTCGAATTCTGATGATCGCCTCGGTCGATGCATGGCGCTGTAAAATGCTATTGAACCTTTTTCCGGGACACAACACGATCAAGGTCGGTGGGGAAGGAAATCTTGATGAGAGTCCAGATCAAACTGTTCAGCGTGTTGCGGGATTATGTATCCGACTACGATCCCCAAAAGGGTGTGGCCGCCGACCTGCCCGCCGGGGCCACCGTGTCCGACCTGCTGAGCCATCTGGGCATACCGATGTCCAAAGTCCCTGTGGTTATCTGCAACGGTCGCATCCTTCAAGCTACCGATACCTTCCAACCAGACAGCACCCTGCATATATTCCAGCCGGTGGCCGGCGGATAGATTCTTGGGTGCATTGCCCCGGCCAGGACACCATAGCAGGAAGGATTACATCGGTAGCTCGGATTGTGGGACTGGACAAAGATTTGGTCATGATTGGTGGAATGGTTAAGAACCAGGGCTTCATAGATTCTCTGAAGAGAGAATCTGATATGGATGTCATAGTACCAGAAGACCCTGAGTATGTTAATGAACCTGCGTAAAGAAATAGAAGAACAACGAGAGGTCAATGGAGCAGCCCGCTACTTCATGTTCGTTGAGGAACACATGTATACCAAGAGGGAGAGCGAACTTCTGCAGCAATACATCGCCGAGCACGGTGAGATGCCCGAAGGCAATCGGGACTTAGATGAGCTGTTTTAGTCGTTTACGAGCTACTTGTTTTAACGAAACGTGCTGAAATCCCTTGCATTAGAAGCCCCGCTTTAAGGGACGGGGCTTTCGTTTTAGTGAGGGACCACGCTCCTGTAGGACCCACAGGAATGATTGATTTCCCTTCTTAACCACTTCTTGGTGATCTTCCCATACCCAAATACGAGTTACAGATAGAGTATTGAGCATATACATTGTGATTCCACCGTGAGCTCTCTCTCATTCTTCATGGCGGCGGCGAAACTGTCTTCCTGCGATTGGGTTTTGATCACGGGTTGCCTTGCTCAAGCGATAGCTAATCCGCTGGGGAGTATGAGGCATGTGTTTGATTGGGTATATCGATAAGGTGGCTAATGGGCTAATCGCAGCGGTTTAGGCTTGACCGGGTGCAGTGTGGTTTAGTAATAAGGAAGTGAGTAAAGAGCCTTAATTATGCCTCAGATAAGAAAAGAGGGTGCATAACACCCTCGTCTCAGTAATCCTTTATGGGGTGAGTGATGGGACTTGAACCCACGACCACTGAGGCCACAACCCAGTGCTCTGCCAGCTGAGCTACACTCACCATTGCTTATTGTTTTTACCATACTCTTATTCTGTTGGCAACTCCATATTTCATAAGGGACTCCAAAATACGTTATGCCTGCGAAAGATGATAAGCACCTGATCTTTAGACGCATACCTTCAGTTGATCAATTATTAGAGGCGTCAGAGGTGAAAGGCTTGATGCCCACCGTCCCCCGCACTTTGATCGTGCGGGCAATTCGTGAGGTGTTGGGTGAGCTGCGGGAGACAATTAAGAAAACCGGGGCTAATGGCGAAAGGCCAGACGTTAGTTCAAATGCGGTCATTGGGCAGGTTACAGAAAAGGTATTGAAACTGATGCAACCGAGCCTGAGACAGGTCATTAACGCCACTGGGATCATTGTGCATACCAATCTGGGGCGTTCGCTGCTTGCAAAAGAGGTCATCGCCAAATTGGCTGTTCTCGCAGGGTGTTACACTAATCTAGAATACGATCTTAACGCTGGCAAAAGGGGCAGTCGGTACGTTCATGTGGAGGACATCCTCAAGGAGCTCACCGGTGCCGAAAGTGCTCTTGTTGTAAATAATAATGCCGCAGCTGTCCTCCTTGCTTTAGACACCCTGGCAAAAGGCAAGGAGGTAGTTATTTCCAGAAGCCAACTGGTGGAAATCGGCGGCTCCTTTCGTATGCCTGAAGTTATGAGGAAGAGCGGGGCAAAGATGTTTGAGGTGGGGAGCACCAATAAGACAACTGTCGGAGATTATGAAGCGGCCATTGTTCCCGATACCGCTCTTCTTCTCAAAGTACACAAGAGCAATTTCGAGATCGTAGGATTTACGCAGGAAGTTGGCCTAGAGGAGCTCGTCGATCTTGGAAGAAAATACGGTATCCCTGTGATGGAGGACCTTGGCAGTGGATGCTTGATCGATTTTTCCCGCTATGGATTTAAACAAGAACCAACGGTTCAAGATTCCATAGAAAAGGGGGTCGATATAGTAACCTTCAGCGGCGATAAGATGCTGGGGGGACCGCAATGTGGAATAATCCTGGGGAAAAAGGACATTATTTCGGCACTAAAGGCCAATCAGCTTGCGAGGGCACTCAGAGTAGACAAGCTGACCCTCATCGCACTCCAGGAGACCCTTCTCTTGTACAGAGATGAAGAAGGTGCAACGAAGCTCATACCCACCTTGGACATGATCTGCCGCTCCTATCGGAGTGTTTGCAAAAAGGCACAGAAATTGTTCGGTCTGATCGGAAAGATAAATCCAACTAACTTTGCGACCAGCCTGACCGATGGTTTTTCACAGGTTGGCGGCGGTGCCTTGCCTTTAGAGGGTATAAAGAGCAGGTTGCTTTGCCTATCTCCTAACCGACTTTCGGCTTCACGTATTGTGGATATCTTGAGGTCCTACGATCCCCCCATTATCGCGCGCTTAGAGAAAAATCACGTTCTGTTAGACATCCGAACAATCGGGGATCAGGAGTTAGAGATAGTGGCCAGGGCAATACAGAAGACGTCAACCGAAGGATTAGAGCTGCTCGTTTAAACTCATAGGCAGGCTATTTGATGTCTTCTGACAATTCCTTGCCAGGACGAAATCTGACCGCCTTACTCGCCTTGATTTGAATCGGTTGGCCGGTTTGGGGATTTCTTCCGGCCCGGGCTTTTCTGTTGACCACCACAAAGGTTCCAAAACCAGCGAGGGGGAATCTCCCTTCCTTGTTGATTGCTGCTTTTGCAAGAGCGAGGAAAGCGTTAAGAGCTCGTTCTGAATCGGCTTTTGTTAACCCCGTTTTTTTGGCAATCCCTGCAATTATATCTGCCTTTGTCATGACTCAAACTCCTCCCATATTTATAGGTTTTCGAACGGCATGACGCCCTTGATCGCGATTTCTCTCTAACCCTCTGCGATAGTCGGTGCTAGTTCTCATAAAAAGAAAGAAGATTCCTTTGGTCACGAAAGGTGCTTTGTGTATCGGAAAGATGCCAGCAGGCCGAAGAATTGATATAATCTAGAGTTAGGGGTCTTTTAACACAATGAAATGCCTTTTTCAACAAAAAATGGGGAACTATCAAAAATACTATTATGGGCTTCTATCTTGACTCAGAAACTGATTCTATAAACATATAAATATCAATAATATTATCCTAATATTTCAACTAGTTGCTCACTATATCAACTTTGATGGTTACCCATGCAAATTCAGACTGAATCGAACATTGACAAATTTCGCTTGAGATTATAACGTTAGGCGGGTGTTTGAAATCCAGTCACTGAATAGGAACGGGATAGGTAAATGCAAGATCTTATAGCAAGGGCCCTGAAACAAAACCAGAGGACGGTAGAGGACTTTGTTAGTGAGAATTCTTCAAATCTAATACGGTGTGCCGAGTTCGTTTGCAATGCTTTTAGGAATTCCAGGAAGCTCATGCTATGTGGAAACGGAGGGAGCGCGGCGGATGCCCAGCATATTGCAGCAGAATTCGTGAACAGGTTTCAGATTGATCGCTCTCCATTGCCTGCTCTGGCACTTACTACCGATACATCTATAATCACAAGCGTTGCAAATGATAATAGCTTTGAGGATATCTTCTCCAGACAGATTGAAGCCCTTGGTGCCGGGGGGGATGTCTTGCTCGCCATTTCTACAAGCGGAAGGTCGAGAAACATTCTCTCCGCTATAGATACAGCAAAAAGAAGAGGGATTTACACCATTGGTTTGATGGGTGAAGGCGGCGGGGAAATGCTTAGATTGGTAGATCTTGCCCTGGTGGTTAAGAGCAATCAGACTCCTCGGGT
Source organism: Desulfatiglandales bacterium (assembly GCA_035527895.1). Taxonomy (GTDB): domain Bacteria; phylum Desulfobacterota; class DSM-4660; order Desulfatiglandales; family B25-G16; genus JADFWK01. Next base: position 46,756 of record DATKZQ010000110.1, on the reverse strand, counting down.
TCAAGAAGCGCATATCCTGGCAGGACATATCATCTGTGAGCTTGCCGAACATATGCTTTTCCAGGGGAAAGGTGCCTAAGGAGAGGTTTTGACCGCTATGGCCAATATATCAGGTGAGCTAGGGGAATAGAACGATGGCGTTTGTGAAACCACTATCCTTGAAAGATGTCAAGACCTATCCGTTAAGAAAAAGAGCAAGTAAGGTCTCGATAAAGGACTTTGGGGCACCCTGGGAAGAAGGCGGCAACCTGGGGGTTTGGTTCGAAAAACTACCCGGCATTTTGGCAGCAAGAGATTTAAGAGCATTGGTCGATAGGTTGGCAAAAGCTGCAAAAGAACATAAGACCGTCATCCTTGCTATGGGCGCTCATACCATTAAGGTCGGATTAGGCCCTATAATCCTCGATTTGATGGAACGGGAAATTATTAGCGGCGTTGCAATGAACGGTGCTGGCATCATTCATGATTTGGAGATTGCCATGATCGGGGCTACATCGGAGGATGTTGCCTCCGGACTCCCCGATGGGAGGTTCGGAATGGCCCAGGAAACCGGAGAGTTTCTTAATAATGCAATCAAAAAGGGGGCTAAGGATGGACTCGGATTGGGTTATTCGGTGGGTAAGCATATTCTCGAGGCATCACTTCCCTTTAGCCACTACAGTGTAGTGGGTGGAGCTGCGAGGCTGAACATACCCCTTACCGTTCACGTTGCCATCGGCACCGACATTATTCACATTCACCCAGAGGTAGATGGAGCAGCAATAGGAGAGACTTCACATCATGATTTTCGGATCTTTGCAGCCTTGGTTTCGCGCCTTGAGGGCGGCGTATACATCAACCTCGGTTCTGCCGTAATTCTGCCAGAAGTGTTCTTGAAGGCGCTGACCTTAGTCAGAAATATGGGAATTCAAGTAAAGGATTTCACGACAGTCGATATGGATTTCATAAAACACTATCGTCCTGTCACTAACGTGGTTGAGAGGCCTACCTTAGAGGGCGGCTATGGGATTTCGCTTATCGGGCACAACGAGATCATGTTTCCCCTGGTTGCGGCAGCCGTTATAGAAGCATTGGAAAAAGGAAGTACCTAGGTTATTCAGAAAGAATGGCAATGACCCAAGCGCTGTTTAGGATTGGTATCGGCTACGATGTGCATCGGCTCGTTGAGGGAAGAGATCTCATTCTGGGGGGGGTCCCGATTCCCTATGATAAGGGCCTCCTCGGCTATTCTGATGCGGATGTGCTCATACACGCAATTATTGATGCCATTCTTGGGGCCCTTGGAAAAGGGGATATTGGTCAGCATTTTCCTGACTCCGACCCTGCATACAGGGGCGCAGATAGCATCATGCTTCTCAGTAAGGTTGTGAGTCTTGCCCATGAACAAGGGTTCAGTCTTAACAACCTCGATGCCAGTATTATTGTGCAAAAACCGAGGCTAACGGCTTATCTAAGGGATATGGAAGAGAGGATAACAAGTGTCTTTGACGAGCCCTGCGCCGTCAATGTTAAGGCCACTACTACCGAAGGACTGGGGTTCTGTGGACGAGAAGAGGGAATTGCTGCCTGCGCAGTGGTGAGCCTCGTGGGAAAATGACGCAACCTTGAAGCTGGGCTGGACATGAATGTGGAGGGACGCCATAATGTCTCTCAGGTTATATAACTCCGCAACCCGGAAGAAGGAAGTCTTTTGCCCCATAAGACAGGGGCAGGTTGGAATATATGTTTGCGGCGTTACTGTGTATGACCTGTGTCATATTGGTCACGCTCGCTCGGCAATCGTATTTGATGCCTTGGTCAGATATTTGACAGGGCGGGGGTATACCGTTACCTATGTCCGCAATTTCACCGACGTGGACGATAAAATCATTGATCGTGCAAGGCAGACCGGCGAGGACACTGCGAACCTGGCCGAGAAATACATACATGCCTTTTACGAGGACATGCACGCCTTAGGTGTGCTTGATGCGGATATTGAGCCAAAGGCCACCGAGCATATTGATGATATTATCGATATGGTAACACGCCTGGTTGAAAAGGGATTTGCATATGTCGTTGATAACTCGGTTTATTTTTCCGTTGAACAGTTTAATGATTATGGGCGGCTTTCCGGGCGCCGACTGGAAGAGATGGATGCAGGGGCCAGAATTGAAATCGACGAGAACAAGAACAACCCCCTGGATTTTGCCCTCTGGAAAGGGGCGAAGCCAGGCGAGCCTAAGTGGAAGAGTCCATGGGGTGAGGGAAGACCGGGGTGGCACATCGAGTGCTCGGCTATGAGCTGTAGGTACTTAGGGTCCAATTTCGATATTCACGGCGGTGGGCGCGATCTCATCTTCCCCCATCATGAAAACGAGAGGGCCCAGGCAATGGCAGCCAACGGCGTCAACTTCGCCAACTATTGGGTGCATAATGGCTTTTTGACCGTCGAATCGGAAAAAATGTCCAAATCCCTGGGCAATTTTATTACTATAAGGGATGCGCTGAGGTTATATCACCCACAGGAATTAAGGCTTTTCCTGCTCTCAAAGCATTACCGGAGTCCGCTGGACTTTTCTCGGGCTGGCCTCTTTGAGGCCAAATCCGGACTCGTCAGGATCTACAGGACACTTCAACGCCTGGATGAATTGCTCGGGCATCGGGAACCTCCCGTAGAAGAGAAAAACCGCCCACTTCTCGCGGAGGAGGAACGGAATGAGTTCAAAGTTCGCTTTATCGAGATTATGGATGATGACCTCAACACGGCAAAAGCATTGGGATTGATCTTCGATAAAGTGAGGGACATAAATAGGTTGATCGATTCCTCGGTTTCAAAAGACGAAATAAGACCTCAACTGCTCAGGGACAGAACGGATATCCTTGATTGCGGCAAGATCATGGGTCTTTTTGAGTTGCCTGTGGCTACGTTCTTCAGTGAAATAACCGGGTCCCCTTCTGAAATAAGTGCTCAGGAAATTGAGGGCATGATAGACGAGAGAAATGAGGCACGCAGGAGAAAGGATTGGTCCACGGCAGACAGGATTAGGGAGGAATTGTCCAAAAAGGGTATTATTGTTGAGGACGGGTCTGAAGGAACAACATGGCGATTAACGATCGAGAGGCTCGAATGAACGCCTTCATTTTTCCTTTTTCCTCTATTTTCTGTGTATGATGAACGAATTGCTCCTTAAGGATGCGAACTACTTTGCAAGAAGCCTAAGGTAAAACTTCAGTATTGGCGTTGAAAGGGGGAGGTGAGTTAAGACTCAAATTGGCCAGAAACAAGACTTTTAAACTGGTTTCTCCGTTTGAACCAGAAGGTGATCAGGACCACGCTATCGATGCCCTTTCTGAAGGGCTGCAAGAAGGGCTCGAGCACCAGGTTTTGATTGGCGTGACGGGATCCGGAAAGACCTTTACTATTGCCAATGTGGTGGCGAGAGTTCAAAAACCAACCCTTGTTATCGCTCCCAACAAAACCCTCGCTGCGCAACTTTACGGCGAGTTCAAGAACCTTTTTCCACACAACGCGGTTGAGTATTTTGTCAGCTATTACGATTATTATCAACCTGAAGCTTATGTGCCTCAAACCGATACCTACATACAGAAGGATGCTTCCATCAACGAACAAATTGACAAGATGAGGCACTCAGCCACAAGATCACTCTTCGACAGGGACGATGTTCTCATCGTAGCAAGCGTATCTTGTATTTACGGACTTGGTTCTCCTGAGGCCTATCATGGCATGCTTCTCTATGTCGAAAAGGGCGATTGTATAAGCCGTGAGGAAGTGCTCAAGAAGCTAGTTGAGATACATTATGAAAGGAGTGATTATGACTTCCATCGCTCGTCTTTCAGGGTCAGGGGTGATGTAGTCGATATCTATCCGGCATACGAAGATCACTCGTCGGTTCGATTAACATTCTTTGGAGATTCTGTCGAATCTATACAGGAGATCGATCCGCTTACGGGTAAGATCATGCAGGGACTCAATCGGGCTGCCATATACCCTGCCAGCCACTACGTGACAACAGTGCCACGGCGACAAGAGGCAATTCAGTATATCAGAGAAGAGCTGGCGGAGAGGATTGACTTTTTTAAGAAACAACAGAAATGGATTGAAGCACAGAGGATAGAAGAGAGAACACTCTATGATTTGGAAATGATTGAAGAAATGGGTTATTGTCACGGAATTGAAAACTATTCCAGACATCTAACAGGAAGGCGACCCGGCGAGCCTCCGCCAACCCTTCTTGACTATTTCCCGGATAACTCTCTCATCATTTTGGATGAAAGCCACATCACAGTTCCTCAACTTGCAGGGATGTACCGGGGCGATAGGTCGAGGAAGGCAACATTAGTCGAATTCGGCTTTCGTCTTCCTTCCGCACTCGACAATAGACCTTTGCAATTCGAGGAATTTGAGTCCCGGGTCAACCAGACGATCTATGTCTCTGCAACCCCAGCTCCCTATGAACTAGAAAAGGCAACACATGTAGTAGAACAGATCATCAGGCCCACGGGCCTCATTGACCCCGAGATCTTGGTCAAACCGGCAACCAACCAGGTAGACAACCTTCTGAGCGCCATAACAGAAGTAATCGAACGAGGTCAGCGCATTCTGGTTACTACTCTCACAAAGGTGATGGCCGAAGATCTTACCGAGTACTATGCGGAATTGGGTATCAAGGTGAGATATCTCCATTCTGATATCACCACTATTGAACGGACCGAGATTATAAGAGACCTGAGGCTCGGAATCTTTGATGTTCTCATTGGTGTCAACCTCTTGAGGGAAGGATTGGATCTACCTGAGGTTTCGCTCGTAGCCATATTTGATGCGGATAAGGAGGGCTTCTTACGGTCTGAGAGGTCTCTTATCCAGACCTGTGGACGGGCTGCCAGAAATGTGGATGGACGAGTCATCTTTTATGCCGATGAGATGACCTCCTCAATGACAAGAGCGATTCAAGAAACGAACAGGAGGCGAAACCTGCAGAAAAAATACAACGAATTGCACGGGATCACGCCGGAGTCAATAAAGAAAGACATCTTTGACATCCTGGGCTCAGTCTATGAAGCAGACTATGTGGACATACCCACTGTGTCAGAGGCAGAAGGGGAATACCTTTCCCCTGAACTGTTGCCGAGGGAATTAAATTCTCTGAGAAAAGAAATGGACCGAGCAGCCAAAAGGTTGGACTTTGAAGAGGCAGCTCGAATTAGAGATCGGATTTTTCTTTTGGAAAAAAAGGAACTGGATTACAGGAGTTCACCCCAGCTTTAGGCCCATAATCTTTTCCAGAGTCCACAGATCGTCATCCTGGTCATACTTGATGAGATAGACCTTCTTATCGTCTGCTAATACCTTGAAAAAGCTGTTGTCAGGCCCGTACCACCGGTCAATAATCTCCTCCACCACTAGCTTCCTTCCGCGAAGGGTGAACTTCACCGGCCGCTCATCCGCCTTGTATCCAGAATAACAACTGACATGGATGACCTTTAGACGAATATCGATCTTCACGTGTATCTCCAGGTCCGCAGACGGCCGGTTTTGGGATATAGATCTAAAAGGTCTAGGTGATATCACCTCAAGTTCATATGATATAGCTGCCGCGCTGGCGCCGGCAGCCCGTGAGCCATGAATCGGTTTTCCTACCAAAGGGATTCTTGGGCATAGAAATTGCTTCTATGAGCCTTTTTGGCCTTCATTGTATTTGTCAACCATGGCAAGTTTTCCCTCTATATTGTCCCTCATCCAGTGGTCGTCCCACCATTCTATTGGATTGACAGGGACGCCATGGACCAGGAAGCCGAAGTGGAGGTGATCGCCGGTCGCCAGACCTGTAGTACCACTGGTTCCAATGGTTTCCCCTTTCGTCACGAGTTGGCCAACCGTTACCTCGAAAGTGCCGAGGTGACCATACATGGTATGGAGCCCCTGACCGTGATCGATCACAACGGTATTGCCATAGATACCAAGATCCTGAGCAAAAACAACCCTGCCACTATTGCTCGCTTCAACAGGTGATCTGGCCAACGAGGCCAGGTCTATCCCAAGGTGAACCGCTTCGTCCACCAGGTTACCCTTGTAATAGTAAACCCTCTTGTCGCCGAAGTTCGCCATAGTGGCAGCATTTTTCATTCTGAGCCAAGGCCCATCCCATAACTTCTCCTCAGTCGAAGATTGACAGAGTTCCCGGAGAAAGTGGTGGTTCTCTTCTCTAAGCTCTTTATTGAGAAACAGATACTTCTCAACAATACTAGATCCTGCTTTGAAGATATGAGGCGGGAAAGACGAGATCATGCCCTCCATGAGCCGGTCTGAAATCCTGATGGTATCCTCCCGAAAGCGGCTTTGCCGTATGTGGTGAAAAAAGGGCTTTCTCGTCTCATTATCGGCTCTGTCTTTAGCCCAAAGATAGAGTGGAGTGTCCTTCTTTGCGTGGTAGGGGAATGCGAAGTAGCAAATATGTATACCCTTCTTCGGATCATTCATGTATGGCATACCCGGAAAGAGCAGATCATCCACAAAAACACCACTTTCGACGACATCAGATGATATCTTGTAGATGATAAGGCCTGAGCCTCCCATATTGACATTATGGTTCCTTGTCAAGGGGGTTATTGAGGGGGGCATAGTGTCAACCACCATCTTGTGCTCAATGATCGCCAGATTCCCATCTCCCCCTCTTCTTTTTGAAAAATCATAGACTTCGACAACGAGACTGGCCTGCCCTTGCACTAGGTTTAGCTTTGATGGATCGACCATGAACTCATCCTGAAAGGAATGTATCCCCTTCTTGTTCAAGAGCCCGCTATAGGGAAAGGCTTTCTCGAGGACTGTACTGGCAGGGCCTTCCTGTTTTATGCTTACCTTTGCCACTCTGAGCCCCATCTTTGTGTCCGAAACCGTAACAGTAAAAGCAACGCTCCCGCTCAGGTACTCAGGCAGAGGCGACAACTGGGCCTGCGGTTTTTCGCCTTCAAAGATAGAGGCGAGGAACCATATCAAGATCACTACAATGACAATTGCTGGCAGCAGGGCTATGAAGAACCGTGGGCTTTTAATTCTTGACTTTTTCATTTCCCATATTTAACCGTACTTTGGTATTCTACGTATCGTGCAAGTCGGCTTATCTTTGGTTATGCGAGTATTTTTGTCAACAGTTTTTTTGGGTGAGACGACCATGAACAACAAAACTTATGTTGGCGTCATCGGAGCAGGGGACTGCCCTGTGGAAATCTATAAGACCGCTTACGATATGGGACATCTCATCGGCGAGAAGGGTTGGGTTCTTATCTGTGGAGGTTTGGGTGGAGTGATGGAAGGGGCAGCTAAGGGTTGCTTTGAGAGAGGTGGTATTACCGTTGGTTTGCTGCCCGGCACTCAAAAGGAATCAGCGAATCGCTTTATTGCTCTTGCCATTCCGACGGGGATGGGAGAGGCACGAAATGTGCTGGTGGTAAGGGCCTCGGACGTGGTTATAGCGATTGCAGGTGGATATGGGACCCTGTCAGAGATCGGCCTTGCCCTAAAAATCGGTAAGCCGGTGATTGGCCTTAATACCTGGCAAGATATTGATGGAGTCGATTACGTTGAAACCCCCCAGCAGGCAATTGCACGGGCAGGTGCATATTTGATCGCTGCAAGGTCTAATGCAAGATCTGACTGAGAAAGAGTTTGGTCCGATCGTGCTGCGGGTTTTCAAAAAATTCTTCAGGCGTATTTCCCTCCACAATCTGTCCGTAATCCATAAAAAGTACCCCGTGAGCTACGCTCTTGGCAAAGCCCATTTCGTGTGAGACAACGATCATGGTCATGCCTTCCTGGGCGAGCTCAATCATCACGTCCAGCACCTCCTTGATCATTTCGGGGTCGAGGGCGGAGGTGGGCTCATCAAAGAGCATGACCTTAGGGTTCATACACAGGCTGCGTGCAATAGCGACACGCTGCTGCTGTCCACCGGAAAGCTGTCCAGGGTATTTTCGAGCCTGTTCAGCGATGTGCACCTTTTCCAGAGAGTACATGGCTGCCTCTTCCGCTTGAGACTTGGGCACCTTTCGAACCCATATGGGCCCCAGGGTCAGATTCTCAACAATCGTGAGATGGGGGAAGAGGTTAAAGTGCTGGAAAACCATGCCAACCTCGGCGCGGATCTTCTCGATATTCTTTATGTTGTTGGTAAGCTCGATGCCATCTACGATGATCTGACCCCGCTGATGTTCTTCCAGGCGATTGATGCAGCGGATCAGGGTTGATTTCCCTGAGCCTGAAGGGCCGCAGATGACGATACGTTCTTGTTTGCGTATGGTAAGATTTATACCTCGAAGCACGTGAAAATCGCCGAACCACTTGTGTACGTCGATAAAGTCAATCATGGCTTCGTCAGGCGATCGAGTTTCTATATTCTTTGATACTGCCTCGTTCATGAAAGCCTCTCTCTCATTGTTACAGGTCCGCGCTGCGGGTTAAAGCGTATGGCTACTCAACAACCACAATGCATTACGCGCGAATCATATACTTCTATTCTTGAATCTTCTCACTACGATGTACGATAAGAAAAGTATCCTTTATGCACAATCGGACCGTTAATCCTCTCTTGACAGTTCTCGTTCTAGTTTTCGGCTGTAATTGGACATGGAAAAACAACCCAAAAAATAGAGAATGGCGACAAAAATATAGGCCTCTCGGCTGAATCCCATCCACTCAGGATTTGAAAGCACCGACTGGGTTGTCTTGAGCAGATCCCACAGGGCGATGATAACGACGAGCGACGTATCCTTAAAGGCCGAAATAAGGATGCTGACCGTCGGAGGGATCACGATCTTCAAGGCCTGAGGCAAGATGACCAGTCTCATAGTCAGATAATAGTTCAACCCCATCGATTCGGCCGCTTCATACTGTCCGCGGGACATGCCTTGCAACCCACCGCGTACCACCTCCGCGATATAGGCACCGGTAAAAAGGATAATGGCTACCTGCGCCCGGAGGATCTTGTTGAAGGTGATTCCTTCGGGCAAGAAAAGGGGGAAGATAATGGATGACATAAACAGAAGGCTAATCAGAGGAACGCCCCGGATCAACTCTATATAGAGGACGCAGAGCAATTTGACGCCGCGCATTCTGGATTGACGTCCCAAGGCCAAAATAACGCCGAGCGGATATGCGGCTGTCAAGCCGAAAACAGAGAGCAGAAGCGTGAGGGGCAGCCCTCCCCACTTGGTGCTTTCAACAGGGCTCAGCCCAAAGAGCCCCCCCTTCATGAGCAGGCCCATGATAGCAAGGCCCAATATCCAGGCGTAGCCCAAGTATTTGCTCCAGTGATTCCGGTCTCTGCTGTAAAAGAGGAGCCCGATTAAAAGAAGTATGGCCAGAAGCGGCCGCCATTGCAGCTCGTATGGGAAGAAGCCGAAGATGATGAATCGCAGATTCGCAAAGATGATTGACCAGCACGCGCCGGTAGCCTCCCTGCAACCCTTTCCGGTCGTCGTCCAAGCGCTGTCAATGAACGCCCATCGAAAGAGAGGGGGGACGATTCTCCACAGGACAAAGAGCGTGACAATCGTAAGAATTGAATTAAACCAGCCCTTGAAGAGGTTGTTTCGCGCCCAGCCAACTACGCCCACGCTGGTCACAGGTGGTCTGAGTTCGTCTGTCTGAATGTGCGAAGCCGCTTGTTCCATCTGTTGAGCTATCGCTCCACGAGTGCTACTTTCTTGTTGTACCAGTTCATAAATGCCGACGTAGAGAGGCTGAAAACAAGATATACCGCCATGATCAGGGCCACCCCTTCGACTGCCTGCCCCGTCTGATTGATGGTTGTGTTTGCTACGGAGACAAAATCGGGAAATCCGATGGCCACGGCCAGTGAGCTATTTTTTGTCAGGTTGAGCATCTGACTGGTCAACGGAGGAATAATTACCCTGAGGGCCTGCGGTAGAATCACAAGATTCAATACAAGGGGTGGTCTCAGGCCGATTGACATGGCTGCTTCCCTTTGCCCTTTACTGACAGATTGGATCCCCGCCCGAACCACTTCGGCTACAAAGGCGGTCGTATACAGTACGAGGCCGAGCAAGAGGGCTATGAACTCAGGGCTCACCGTCAAGCCACCCTTAAAGTTAAACCCCACGAGCTTTGGCGTATTCATTTCCATGGGGGCGCCGGATGCAAACCAGACAACCATTGGCAGCCCGATGATGATGCAGACTCCGACGCGGAAGACGGGAAAGAATTGACCGGTTTGCTCCTGCCGTTTTCTTGCCCAGCGGCGAATGAGGTAGACCACACCAAATCCCACCAAGAGTGCCAAGACCATGTATTTGTGAGCGGGATGGGCCTGCGGAACGGTGAAGGCAACCCCCCGGTTACAGAGAAAAAGACCGGCCACAGGGCAGAGGGCCTGGCGGGGGCCGGGCAAGCCCTCATAGAAGACAGCATACCAGAAAAACAGCTGCAAGAGCACAGGGATATCCTGCATAACCTCAACATAAAGGGTCGCAAGCTTTGAGACCAGCCAATTACTGGAGAGACGTGCCACTCCGATAACGGTCCCGAGGAACAGAGTGATAATGATACCTATAAAGGAAACCTTTAAGGTATTGAGCGCGCCCACAATCAGGGCACGGCCATAAGAACTGGCCGCTGAATAGGGTATCAGCGATTCACCGATCTCAAAGGAGGATTCCTTATTCAGGAAGCCTAATCCTGTTGCTATGGATTGTTTTTTAAGGTTTATGAGGGTATTGGAGACCAGGTAGTATGCCAGCAGCCCTACCAGACAGAATACGCCGATCTGGTACATGATGGCCCGCTTCTTCGGATCGAGCCAGAAGGGCACCTTATGCTGGATTGTCTCACTTGAATTCATTGCCTGTCTTACGCACTGGATCGCTTATCTTTGATTCGTGCTCCAAGCGTCAGCCGGTGTAAATCGTAGAGTCTCCCCTGTTCAATAACGCCGACTGATGGGTCAAAGAGAATGAGGTGCCCCTCAAGAAAGGGGCACCTACAGAGCCAATTATCTGAAGGCCGCAGGGTATTGGATACCGCCTTGATTCCACAGGGCATTCAGGCCGCGCTCGAGTTTCAGGGGCGTATTAGGGCCCACACTGCGATCGAAAATCTCGGCATAATTGCCCACCTGCTTGATGACATTATAGAAGCATTTGGCATCCGACAGGCCGAGCTTCTCGGCCATACCAGGCGTAACGCCGAGAAAGCGCTGAATCTTGGGGTCTTCGCTCTTCAGCATCTCATCCACGTTTTTCGAAGTAATGCCCAGTTCCTCCGCCTCCAGCAAAGCCATGACCGTCCAATTCACAATGTCGTACCACGGGTCGTCCCCGTGCCGCACCACCGGTGCAAGGGGCTCCTTTGAAATAATTTCGGGAAGAATGACATAGTCTTCTGGAACCGGGGCTACGGAACGGTGAGCGGCCAACTGGGATGCATCGGATGTTAGGCAGTCACAGCGGCCGGCAAAAAAGGCCTTGGAAAGCTCGGCAGTCTGTTCAATCACGACTGGTTTCCATCGCAACCCATTCTTCCGGAAGAAATCCGCCGCATTCATCTCAGTGGTCGTTCCCGGAAGGACGCATACGGTTGCGCCCTCCAGTTCTTTGGCGCTCTTGATGCCCAATCTCTTAGGAACGAGAAACCCCTGACCGTCATAGTAATTAACATGGCAAAAATTGAGACCGTTCACGGTTTCGCGGGTCAAGGTCTGCGTGGTATTGCGGCACAACACATCGATCTCCTTTGACTGAAGCGCGGGTAATCGCTGCACGGCCGTCAGGGCAACGAATCTCACCTTGTTAGCATCACCAAACACCGCAGCGGCAATGGCCTTCGCCGTATCCACATCGAGGCCTTTCCACACGCCCTTTTCGTCGGGCATGCTAAAGCCGAAAACACCGCCGTTGACGCCGGCGATGAGCAACCCTCTTTCGCGAACCTCTTCGAGGGTTCCGGCCATAGCCGCACCTGCCGTAACCAGCAAGACAATCGCCACCACCGCGACACTAAGTTTGAAGAGTTTCATCTGTTGTACCTCCTTTAAAGGTTAACGGTTACCGTTATAGATCGCACAGATGCGATTCCTTGACTTTATCCGGCCTACTCTATCAGGCCGGCAAATGCACAACAGATTGCACGAATGAGGGGATCATTGAATGGAGAGAACATGGATCTCTTCATACCGAAACTGCTCAAAACAAGGATAAATATAGATATCACAACGCCCTCGTTTTTTCAATCAAAAACGTGCCCCACGGAATGATGATCTCATGCGTTTGAACGAAGCGAAAAACCCTTCAAAGCTAGGAAAACCTCGCAGGAGAAATAAAAAGCCACGATTGCACCTGACAGCTGCTGGGCTACCCTAGTAATGTTCTGACTAATGGAAGGCAGCATCTGATCTCTTGTGGTTTTAGTTCCAGGGTGGCTGTTCCTTCATAGCCCGCTTCCTTGAGAGCGCCAAGTATTCCCTGAAAGTCAACATTCCCGGTACCAACGGGAAGATGAAGGTCGTCATTAACTGAGTTTCCCCCCATGTTGTCGTGAAGGTGAAGATGCTTGATCCTATCGGGGTACGCCGCTATCAGATCGAAAGCGGTGGTTTTTGGTCTTAAAAGCTGGGCATGCCCGACATCAAGGGTCAGGTAGAGTTGAGGGAGTGCTTTAAGGACCCTATCCAAGTCACCACAATTCTCGCTTAAGTTTTCCAGGCAAATGGTGATATCCTCTTTTCGGGCCTTATCGATGATTTCCCGCAGGAGTTCTATCTTCAGATCAACGAGAAGGGGTTTAACAAACCGATGATCTATCCACAGGTGCAAAGTTAACAAAGACATATTGAGCATCGGCATGATATCGAGAATCTCCAGTATGCGCGGTAAGTAGTCTTTTCTCAGAGAAGTAGCGTCATTGGGATCTCCCTCGTTCGGCCCATGACAAAGGTAAAAAAGATTAGTCTTGCTCCTCAGTTCAATGAAATCAGGAACACTTCTGGTAAACTTGCTCATATCCTTGAGAGATACTTCAGCGAAGTCTAGCCCCAGATCGTAGAGCACTGCCACATCCTCCGGGCTTCGGGCAGTTCCCCCCAGGGCAATGCTACGTGTGTTCGAATATGTTTCACCCATGATTCCACTTTAACTTCTTATATGTCTATGATTCCTTTCAATGCGCTTGTTCATAATGAAATCCCTGAAACACCACCTGCTTAAGCAACTTCCTCAATCCTGCACAGAGTCTTCATCTTTAAATCTTTATCAGATCTCCTGATTTATGCATACCTGATTTCCTTCAAAATTCAAAAAACAATGAAATTCCGTGAGCAGCGCTTGGATTTTTGAATCATGCCTTGAGGCCAATTTATATTGATCTATGCTCGAATTTTCTTATACACTGTAATAGGTAACAAGTTCTCAAAGTAGATAGATAAATGACTGTGCGTGGTATGATCTTATTGCTGGCCCTGATTCTTCTGATCATTGCGGGGATCTTGTTTTATCCTCAGCTAGAAAACAGGCTGGTCTTTTATCCGGATAGAGGTCTTGATGACAGCCCCTCCAATTGGAATCTCTCATATAGGGATGTTCTATTGAGGACTAGGGATGGAGAAAAACTGCATTGCTGGTTTTTCCCTGTACCTGGAAAGTCTCCTGTGCTGCTCTTTTGCCACGGAAATGCCGGTAATATCTCCCACCGGATTGAAAATGTGGAGCGCCTTGTCCAGAGAGGGATCTCGGTCTTTCTCCTCAGTTACAGAGGGTACGGAAAAAGCACTGGGAGGCCGTCAGAAAAGGGAATCTATCTAGATGGGCTCGCAGCATACGATTATCTTACTGAGACCGAAAGAATACCACCTAACAGAATAGCTGTTTTTGGTAGATCGCTGGGCGGAGCTGTTGCCATAGAGGTGGCTTTACAGAGAGGAGTAAGATGCATAGTCATCGAAAGCACATTTACTTCCCTGAGAGACATGTCGAAAACCATTTTCCCTTGGTCCCTATTTTCACCTTTTATACCTAACCATTATGATAACGGTACCAAGATTGCGACTCTTTCCGTTCCGAAATTAATTGTGCATGGCAAGAATGATGAAATTGTTCCATTTTGGATTGGTGAAAAGCTATTCACATTGGCCAAAGAGAAAAAAAAGTTCCTTGCGATAGAGGGAGCCGGGCACAATGATACCTATATTGTTGGCAGCACCGCTTACTTCAATGAGATAGAGAGTTTTATCTTTGACAGTAATTGGAGATAGCCTAAAAGGATTTGAAAGGTAAAGATACACGGTAGTGTTTTTTTTAATACTGCCGATTTTTCTGTTTTCAATAGATTCGAATGGTAATACTATTATTATAGAGGACAGAGGGAAACAGTGCGGAAGGGAGAGAAAGATGAAGATTCTTTTGACTGGTGCTAGCGGAAAACTTGGCAGTGACTGTAGAATGGTTTTGGAGAAGGATTATGAAATCATAGCCCCGGATAAGGAGGAGTTTGATATTACCAGCTGGGACAAAGTCATAACCGGCATATATCAATTATCACCGGATATCATACTTAACTGTGCCGCCTTCACCAAGGTGGATGAGTGCGAAACAGAAAGGAAGTTCTCTGAGAGGATCAATGTGGAAGGGCCGCGAAATCTAGCTCAAGGGGCGGCAAGATACGACAAGACTATTGTTCATATATCTTCAGATTTTGTCTTCAATGGCCGCAAGAGGATGCCACAGCCCTATTTTGAAGATGATCCCATGTCTCCGATCTCATTCTACGGTCAAACAAAGATGGAAAGCGAAATGGCTGTAAAACAAAACGCAAGAAATTATATTATTATCAGAACAGGATGGCTTTACGGCATTACCGGAGACAGCTTTGTCAAGGAAATACTCAGATTGGCCATACGGAAGGGCCGAGAACCTATTTCAGTTGTAAATGACCAGTATGGGTCACCTACTTGGTCCTTCAAGCTTTCCCAACAGATAAAGGTCTTAATAGACAATGGGAGAGAGGGGGTGTATCATGCCACCTCAGAGGGTTACTGCAGTCGATATGAATGGGCAAAATACCTGCTAGAAAAAATGGAAATCAAGGCTCCCATTGTTCCGTGTACCTCAAAGGATTGTCCTAGCCCCGCCGCAAGACCATCAAATTCTATCTTGGAGAACAGACAGTTAAAAATAGAAGGTCTCAACATCATGACTCAATGGCAGAGAGACCTCGATATTTTCATTGAAAAATACGGTGAGGCTTTGTTAGCAGAAGAGGGGAATGCGGCCTAACAATATTCCCGCTGACAACATTCATACATTTAATCTCAGTCTAATTGTTATGCAACTCAAGAAAAGGAGGTAATCAATGTTCGTAAAGGATATTATGACGATGAACGTGGTCACTATTCCGAGCAATACTTCCATATCAGACGCAAAAAAGATTATGGAGGCACACAGGATCCGACGATTACCAATCGTTGACAGGGGAAAACTCGTCGGAATGGTCACCGAACATCGCTTGGAGGCTTATACGCCTTCCAAGGCCACATCACTCAGCGTGTGGGAGATTGGTTATCTTCTTGGAAATACTTCCGTTAAAGATATCATGGAGAAGAATGTTATTACGGCAACTCCTGATATGACTGTTGAGGAAGTTTTGGCATTAGCACAGGAAAAAAAGGTCGGTGCACTGCCGGTTCTCGAAGACGGACGAGTGGTGGGCATTGTAACCACTAACGATTTTTTCTACAAAATCGCCAATCCGGTATTGGGTATTGGCATGCCCGGCACCAGGGTTGAAGTCATTGGCAGGGGAGATGACAAGGTAATTGAGGATGTAGTTTCCCTGGCAAACAGAGAAGGCATAAGAATCATAACCATTCATGTCTTGAATATACCCGAGTCACCTGAGGAAAAAAAGGACATTGTAATTCATCTGGATACCGAGGATACGAGCAAATTCGCCGAGGCGTTAAAGACCAAGGGCTATGAGGTTATTCGCAGAACGCGCTAGAGATTAATCTCCTTGAGAAGGGAAACCGGTTTCTCTCAGACGGCTTCATCCTTAAATGATCTAGGCTTTTCGAGGTAAGTTGTCTCGCCATGTTCACACCCACTTGAAAGATCTTGATGTCCGAATTCGAGAGAACCCCTATCGGGCCTTCATCCTCACAGATCATGAATCCTCTATACTCCAAGCCTGTTATCCTTTAAGGGCCTTTCTTTCTTGATCGATAGAGCGCTCTCTTTTATACTCCCATGGTCCCTAACCAGCTAATCCTAATAACCCCACAGAATCTGAGTATAGAAATAACACCGAAGAGATGCTCGTTATGGTATAAACTGCTTTATCCATAAAGATGGCTTTTGTCAGTTTTTGTACCGTATCCAATTTGGGGGCTTTTTTCTGTTTCCCTCTTTTCATTACACGACATTGCTGACCTCCGAGCAAAGGATCATGCCATGACGACCGTTTTAATAATCCTTGGATTAGCTGTAGCGCTTATTGGGCTCATCGGTTGCGTCTTGCCGCTCATCCCCGGCCCCCCACTCAGCTTTTTGTCATTGATTATCCTCTCATATGCCAGAGGCTGGGAACCATTCAGCTCAACCTTTCTCGTTGTCATGGCAGGCATGACGATTGCAATCACTATCTCCGAGTACATGGTACCCATCGGCGGTGCAAAGAGATATGGGGCATCGAAACTTAGTGTATGGCTTTCAATTGCAGGAATGATCGTAGGATTTTTTCTTTTTCCCCCTTGGGGTATGGCTATCGGTGCAGTCGGAGGGGCTTTCATTGGAGAAATCTTGGCAGGAAAGAGGGCCAAGCAGGCCTTGCGGGCCAGTTGGGGTGTAGTGGTCGGAAATCTGATTGTCATTGGGCTTAAGATAGCCCTGTGCGGGATCATGCTTTTCTCTTATGTTAAGGAGATGTTTTAGCAACTCACCGAGAAGACATGAGAACAGTTCGCCAACAAATCATGCAGCTCCTAATCAACAAGGAGATGTGTGCCAGAGAAATCTCGCAGACGTTGAGGATTCGGGAAAAAGAGGTTTACGATCATCTCTCCCATATTGCACAAACGGTATCAACACAACAGAGGCGGCTTATCGTGAGACCTTTTCGGTGTCTCGCGTGCGGATATCTCTTTCAAAATCGCAAGCGCTTTACTCGCCCCAGTCGGTGTCCCCGATGTAAGAGATCTTACGTCCAAGAACCAACTTATCAGATCTGTTGAACGATTCCACTATGCATCGCTCATTGAAAAGAACCTGAAAACAGAATTACCTGCTGAGCCCCCATGAACTCTTGGAAAATTATCTGCTAAAGGCGTTCAGGATACTAAATACGTACTATTTGCACTTATTCTCTGCCAAGGAATAGATCGGTTCGAAGATCATAGATTCATGCTACGGACTTCAAACCGAATAGTGCAGACCAGTTTTTTCTTGATATTTTAGGTAGTAAGGTTATATTCAAGCTGAGGAAAAGAGTGGAGCTCTGTAATTTGAGACCTACTTCATATGAATCAGAGAGAGGTTAGGCCAATCTGTGTATACAGAATTCTTCAATCTCAAAGAGAAGCCCTTTAACCTAAATCCTTCGCCACGATTTCTCTACTTAGGCGAAAGCCACAGAGAAGCGCTTAATCTCCTCAATTACGGGGTAATGGAGAGAAAAGGCTTCATTCTGTTGACCGGAGAGATTGGCACCGGCAAGACCACAATGGTTCATGCGCTCCTCAATGCAATTGATGAGACCGTTCAGTACATCCATCTTTCCAATCCGTTGCTATCGCCTCAGGAGTTCATGGATTACTTGGCCTTTTCCGTTTTTAGAAAGAAACTGCATTTCAAATCAAAGACGGACTTCCTTTTGGAATTTGAAGAATTTCTGCGGCAGTGTTTACGGGATCAAAGAAATGCCATTTTGATCATAGACGAGGCGCAGAAACTCTCTTTCGAGTTGCTCGAAGAGATCAGGCTTCTTTCGAACATGGAGACCGGTGACGAAAAGTTACTTAATATCTTTCTGGTGGGTCAGCCCGAACTCAATGACAAACTCACCAGACCACAGTGCCTGCCCCTTCTGCAACGCATAAGCATACGTTATCATATTCCGCCACTGGACCTCGAGGGAACCCGGGAATATGTAGCTACTCGCCTAAGAATAGCTGGAGCAAAAAAGGGCGATGATATTTTTCCTAAGGGTGCTGTCAGGGCTCTATACCATTGCTCTGGCGGGTACCCGAGAATGATAAACATCCTGGCGGACAACTCTCTGCTTCTCGGTTATTCAAAAGGAATAAGAGCTATCAGCCCTGACATGGTTAAGGAATGTTATGACGAACTAAACTTGGAAGGCTCTTTTTCGAAAGACAGCCGGAGCAGGGCAGAACCTCACAAGCCGAAGGGATTAACTCATCTTTTCCGCCACTACTGGAAGTGGGCTGCAATGCTCCTTTGTATCCTAGTTGTTCTGGCCTTAGGCATGAGTCAGATTGGAAGAAATCGCCAATGGCGTATAGGTGGTTTCGAAACTGTCAGCAACCAGATTACCTCAGATACCGCTGCGAACGAGCAAGCACCCGCGGTTATGGATAAAAGAGAACCAGAAGTGAATACAGCCATAAAAGAAGTTCAACCACTGCAGGCGCCTCCGCTCGTTCAAGCAAAAGAAGAGGAGATTGCAACCGGGGAGACGACAGAACTGAATGAACCCAAGGAGGAGCAGACGTCTCCTCAAAAAGCTGATGTGGGGCAATATAGAAGCGTCATCGTCAGGAGAGGCGACACCCTCATTCAGCTGGCAGTTGATAGCTATGGCCGAGCCGATACTGCCACTCTCGAACTCATAAAGCGCCATAATCCAGAATTACTGGATGTTAATAGGATTAGTGTGGGTCAAGAACTTAAGTTTCCGTCCCTTTCAGTTTTGCACAAAGACTCGACCTACACCGTACATATTGCCTCTGTTGAACCATTTGAATCCGCTCAAAGCCTCTTTAAAAAACTACGTGCAGCCGGCTACGAAGCTTACATTTTACCAATAAACCATAAGCAACGAGGTAAGTTTTTCAGGATCACTCTGGGGAATTTCAGTAGTCGAATGGAGGCAGAAGAATATGCTGGCATAGTGCTGAAAAAAGGTATTTCCAAATACGCCCAGATTATGCAATTCGAGACATGGTGAAGGGTAATAAGGGGATGGCGAATCCAAAACAGTATGTATCCTGAAGGGATTCGAAAGCGATATCCTGAGATGAAAGGCTGCGGTGAAACATTTAACATTTATGTTTTCTGAACTTTTTCCGATACTTGAATATAAAGTAAAGGTATCTGCAAACCAGATGCTTCTGCACCCACATCACAAAGGTAAGCATGTTTCTCATTCCAGGAGGTTGAGATGAAATGCCCTAAATGTGGCTATATCAGCTTCGACTACAATCAGCGGTGCCCGAAGTGCAACAAAGATCTTGGATCTGAACAAAAGAAACGAAATCTAGTTGCCTTCAAACCTAACCCGCCTTTTTTTCTTGGCTCTCTGACAGGCGATGTTAATGACATCGATGTTCCCCTTGGTGGTGGTATGGCAGATGATATTGAGGGCTTGGAAGAGGAAGACCTCGACATGCACCTTGACATCGAAGGTTCCTTGGAGACAGGGACTGCTGTGGAAGACGTTTCGTTGGATTTAGGAGATTTGTCCGGAGATATGGCTGAATCCGATGAAAAGATGGTAGAGTTCGTCGAGGAACAGGCTCAGGGTGAAGCCCTTGACTTTGGCGATTTATCCCTCACTGAAGAGCCTTCGGAAATGCAAGCCTCCCAAGACGGAGCTCCCCAAGATGAATCTGAAATGGTGACAACGGAAATTGATAAGAAAAAGGCCCGCGCTTCTGAAGATCTTATAGACATTGATTTGGAACTGGACTAGAGATTGGAGAATCCTGCACAAGATATGGCCTTAAGCAAGCCTTAATTCCCTTAAGTGCGCATTCTCAATCGCGACCGCTACAGAACCGCTCAGACTGTTCAGCAATAAGAGGTCATCTCTTCGAAATCCGTAAGGCACCCTGTGCGAATCCACGTAAATAGCCCCGCAGATTTGTGCGCTAATTATCATCGGAACACAGAGCACTGATTTGATCATAGCTGCGCCTTCATCTCCTCCGAGCCCAGCGTCAGGTTCATATGCCGTATTTGACATTCTGATCGCCTTCCCATCACTCATAACCCTGTCCACCACGGCTTTGCTATAGCTTACCCTTCTGCCTTCCTGATTATCCCGTGACCTGCCAATAACCTTTTTTACCTGCTTCTCTTGACTATCAAAGAGAAAGACCGCTGCCCTATCGATTCGCGGGAGTGCATCGAAGAAGTAATCTACGACCTTTTCAAGGAATTCGTCTATCGTTAACGACCCTTTCAATAACTCTGAGATCTTCAGTACCAGTTCCAAATTCCGCGGTGTCCTTGAGCGTCTGTCTTGTGAAACTTTTTCAATCTGCTTTTCAGGAAAGGCCGATTGTTGGGTCACCGGGCGCCTTATGGGTAAGACCCTCGTTTTCGGCAATTCACAGAGTTGCATCACTGTATTGCCCATAGAGATGGTATCTCCCTCCCCAACCTCGAAGCCCTCTCCAGGTGTAATAAGCCCGCCGTTTATAAGAGTACCGTTTGTGCTTTTCAGGTCCTCAATAAAATACTTTCCACCAATGAGAAATATCTTTATCTGCTTTCTGGAAATAGCCGTGTCCTTTATCTGAATATCATTTCGTGAGGATCTACCGACGAAGACGGTATTTCCGGTTATATCGAAAGCTTTGCCCTGGTAAGATCCTTTTATGACTCTGAGCTTAGGCATACCTCTTTCCCAGGCTCCGTCTGCACTAACGGAGTTGAGTAAGTTGATGTAGTTACGGCTAATGCGGCTATTTTACCACCCCCTGCTAATATTTCAAGATATTTGACTTTCTCTTCTCCAGCGAATGAAGATGATCGAATCCTATAGAACAATTGACTGTGAGTTCTGATAAATTATATAATTGATTACGAGTTTGTTCTGAGGTCGTAGAAAGAGGTCACGGGAGGTTTTGAAATGGGTAAAAGAGAAGAGCTGCTCAAAGAATGCAAAGAGCTGGGTATTACCTTTGTGGATGATAGTTTTTCTATTATTGAGATTCGTCAGGCAATTGAAAATAAGAAGAAGGAAATCGCTGAAGATACGGCCAGAAGTACCCCAGATGATAGTCGGAGAGAGGGTGTAGATTCCGATCAGCAAGTATTTGCCAGGATGCTCGAGAGTAGGGGTTTCGATGATGAAGGCATCAAAACATGGCTTTCTCTTTCAGCCTCGATAAACTCACAGGAAGAATTACATCAGGCAGTTAACGGTGATATTCGGGCTCGAAACGCCTGCAGGGAGAGACATGGCCTGAAAAAGATGCAACACCTCATGCCTCTGAGAGAAGATATCATTGATCTGTACTCTCATGGGCTCATTGATGAATGGCTTGATGAGACCGATCCGCAGAATCCTAAGTACAAACCTAACCTTCCTTTTGAAGCTTATGCCATCGAAATAATTACCGAATTACAGGTAAAGGAAAAGGAAGTGCAAAAGGCAGAAGCCTTGAAAGCAGAAATTCAAACGAGATTTGCGAGGTTGAAGATTATTCCACCGAAGATCCTTATTGATCCTCAAACCGGAAAGGTAACGGCGAATCAAAAGTATAACGCTTGGATCGATGATGCAAATGACCTGCGTAGGGTACTCGAAAAGAACAGTAAGGTGTATGAGTCGGAAGCCAAGAAAGGCCCTGAAATACCTGAGGTACTAAAGGTTATCAAATCTACATACCAGCATCTTGTTGCACTGCTTGACAAAGCCAAACAACAATAGAAAAGAAGGACTCAGGATCCAAACAAGATAATCTTCGATCACATAGCCGTAAGAAAGGGGTCAGCTGGAAAAGCTGACCCCTCAAAACCATCTTTGGCGGAAGTGCATGGGAATCGAACCCACCCGAGAGGTTACTAGCCCCTCGCACCGAATTTGAAGTCCGGGAGCCCCACCAGTGAGCTTTCCACTTCCACCTGTGTATTATATTAGCTGGAAGCAGCAATGTCAACTGAGGCAAACGCTGGTAGCTAACTCTAACTTTCCACATCAGAGGGCAACATAGAAGCTCTGGGTTTCTTCCTGTGAGCGTGAAGAATAAGTAGGAATGGCGGGATGTTCTTCACGTCTGCTCTTGGGCAGTTTGATATGAGGACTTGAGCCTGGTATAAATGATACATGAAAACATTCTCCATGGTAGCGTACATTGTGTTTCTTGAAGCTCATACCGAAGGTATTTGGCTATGATTAAACTGGTACTCGTCAGGCATGGCCAGAGCGAGTGGAATCTCGAAAACAGATTCACAGGATGGGTAGATGTTGGTCTCTCTCCCTTGGGGCGGGAAGAGGCCAGATCGGCTGCCGGACTTCTCTTGGAGGGGAACTATACTTTCGATGTCGCTTACACTTCCGTCCTGAAGAGAGCCATCCAAACCCTGTGGATCATACTGGAGGAAATGGATTCAATGTGGATTCCCGTATACCGCAGCTGGAGACTTAACGAACGCCACTATGGTGCCTTACAGGGCTTGAATAAGTCCGAAATGGCCTCAAAGTTCGGTGCCGATCAGGTGCTGTTGTGGCGACGGAGCTATGATATTCGCCCGCCTGAACTGAAAAGAAGCGATAGTATGTACCCTGGAAAGGATCCTCGGTATGCAGATCTCAAAGAAGAGGAGATCCCGCTTGCTGAATGCCTCAAGGATACGGTTGAGCGCTTCCTGCCATACTGGCATGATTCTATTGTTCCAACGCTCAAAGAAAGGAAAAAGGCCTTGATCGTGGCTCACGGAAATAGTCTGAGGGCCCTGGTCATGTACCTGGACAATATCTCCAAAGAGGAAATCGTGACTCTTAACATTCCGACGGGCATCCCGCTGGTTTACGAGTTAGATTGGGGCCTTAGGCCGATTGAACACTACTATTTAGGGGACCCGGAGGCTGCAAAAAAAGCCGCTGAGGCCGTGGCAAACCAAGTAAAGCAGTAGTCTCTTTTCTGTGCTCACATGATTCAGGAGTAGGGTAGGGCTTCTTGGGGCTTCTGCGACTAACCATGAGCGGAGTTGAAGCCATATCGATTTACCTAATCCCCTGGCTCTTAATCCTGCTTCTTGGATTCCGAATGGAATCGTATTCGAGAACTATGAGTAGAGGAGCGATGACCCATGAAAGGCATGCGCTGGCAAATCATACTAGGCTTGTCCTTAGTTGTGCTATCAGTAATCTTTTATTTCATCCACTATGCTATTTTTAGGGATCTCCACCACATCTTCATCTATATGATTGGGGATATTGCCTTTGTCTTTATCGAAGTCTTACTTGTTACCCTCATCATCCATCAACTCCTGAGCGTGAGAGAAAAACGGGCTCGATTAGAAAAGCTCAACATGGTGATAGGGGTTTTCTTTAGTGAGATTGGTGCAGGCCTTGTGACATACTTTTCAGACTTTGATCCCAAACTGGAGAAAATCAAACAGGAACTGATCGTGCGCCCCAACTGGTCTGAAAAGGAGTTTTCTGTTGTAAGTAAGCGCCTTAAAAGCTACGATTATGGGGTGGAGATACAGAAAGTCGAACTAGAATATCTGCGGGATTTTCTTGTCGGAAAACGGGATTTTCTGCTTCGATTACTTGAAAACCCTAACCTGCTCGAGCACGAGTCTTTTACTGAACTGCTCCGAGCGGTATTTCATCTGACCGAAGAATTGCAGGGTCGCGAGGACATAAGTCAGTTGCCGGATTCGGATTATGAACACCTGGCAGGCGACATAAAGAGGGCATATGTGTTGCTTGTCCAACACTGGTTGGACTACATGAAGCATTTAAAGGACAACTATCCCTATCTCTTCTCTCTGGCAATGAGAACAAACCCTTTTGATCAGAGCGCATCGCCGATAGTAAAATAGATTTTTGTTGACCAGATATGGCGTCCAGTCATCTTCGCCATTGTGAGGGGAAAAACCTGCTCTCACAAGAGGCTGATTACCGTCCAATGGTGATGGTCAACTTATTGATTTGGTTCACTTCTTTGAGTGACGAAACCATACCTATGATAGTATTCCTAATGATATCATTAGCAAACGGATTTATCGGAAGAACCTTATCATTGAGGATGATAGCAACCTTCTTTCCCTCCAAAGAGACAACCAGGTGCTTTATCTCACCTATTCTCTCAAGTGCTGATACCATTCCCCCTACGGTATGGTCGATAAGCCCTTGAACAAAGTAATCAATTTCCACAGGAATACCGTTGACTGAAAGACTTATCCGTCTCGTCATCTTCAAGCCTCCTTCCGGAGCGAATGCCGTTAATCCCCTTTTTGGGCACGCTGAGTATAGGGCAGGGAAGTTTTTTGGTCAATTAAAAAGACATCATACAATATCCTGACCTGTAACGCTTGAAGATGCTATTATGTATCTTTTCCTATTCCAAAGCACCTTGTTGCATGCAATGTCTTCGAAGCTAGAGATTCCCTTATTTCGAAGAGTAATCCTAAACTCATGCCGATCTGTGACAGAAATATATTGACTGAAGAGCCTTTTTCACCTAGTTTTATTCTTGTTGTCATCTCTGATGCCAGGTGTATGGATTAGGTATCCACGCTATACCTGCTTCAACTTGCTTTACGGAATCACAAATCACCATGTCCACCTCCACTCAAAGGCACCCCGGCAAACTGCTTCCCTAGGGACAACGCCCGTGTGCCAATCAAGAACGGTGCCACAGGCCAAATGGGCTTTCAAGGCATTACGGTAGCATTAAGAAGATAATGCCTTATCGAACGGTACAAGAAATCACTCGAGACCGAAAGGACTCGGAATCATTTAATAATTCTAACCAAGATAACAACATACTCCCAGGAAAGTATAGCCACCTTGCCTGATTTTTGCTGTCATTCACTTTGAGGAAAGGAGGTAACAGTTATGGCACGCAAGCGTTTCGTTGATCTTAGTATAAGTATAGAGCCAGATCTTCCTAGCGACCCGCCTATAATGATTCCCAAAATAGATTATGTGGACCATGTCCAAGGGGCCGAACAAATGAAGGATTTCTTTCCAGGTGTAACAGAAGAGCATCTTCCCAATGGTTTGGGTTGGGCATTGGAGTTTTTGACTTTGACTACCCACAGCGGCACCCATTTGGATGCGCCGTACCACTATCACCCTACCATGGATAAGGATAAGCCCGCTCTTACCATTGACAAAATTCCGCTTGAATGGTGCTTTGCCGATGGCGTGGTCTTGGACTTTCGCCACAAGGATGATGGCGAAAGGATTACCGTGGATGACGTGCAAAAAGAGCTAGATCGTATCCGTTACGATATAAAGCCATTGGACATCGTTCTCATCCAGACTGGGGCGGACGAGTTTTGGGGCACCCAGGAGTATTTGGTAAAGGGTGCCGGAATGGACCGGGAGAGCACCCTTTATCTTACTGAGAAAGGGGTGAAGGTGGTAGGAATCGACGCCTGGAGTTGGGATCGGCCCTTGCCGTTTCTGGCCAAGGAGTTCAAGGAGACAGGGGATCCAAAGGTGATCTGGGAGGCTCATTTTGCCGGTATCGAAATCGGCTATTGTCACATGGAAAAGATGGCCAACCTCTCGAGTATCGGTCGGTCATATGGATTCACCGTTTGCTGTTTTCCAATTAAGATTAAGGGGGCAAGCGCTGGCTGGGTCCGGCCGGTTGCTATCATACACGAAGAGTAGAATAGAAAACCAGGTGCGTTTACGAAATCCGAGCAGAATGCCCCGTTTTTCAAAACGGGGATGAATGCTAGAAATTGAATTCATTCAATATTAATCGGCGGCGCAAAGCGATGCCGATCGTGATGCCCCGCGTTTCAACGCGGGGAGAGTTCACTTTACCCATTCCCTTACCCTTTTTGCTTTTTCATTCGCCCGCGCTAGTATGTCTTCAACATCCAAGGTAAGGAGTTTTCTGTTCTCCATAACGACATTTCCGTCTATTATCGAGTGCTTCACATCATGGCCACCGGCGGCATAAACGAGATGGGAATAGGGGTTATACAATGGAATGAGATGAGGTTTTTTCGTGTCGATCACAATCAGATCAGCTCTCTTACCAACCTCTACTGAACCGATTTTATGCTCAAGTCCGAGGGCCCGAGCACCATCAACAGTTGCCATCCTCAAAAGCGTTTGAGCATCCATTACGGTGGGATCCAGTTTGTTGACCTTATGGAGCTTTGCTGCTGTGTCCATCTCAGCAAAGAGATCCAGGTCATTATTTGAGGCACATCCGTCAGTGCCAAGAGCAACCGATATCCCTCTTGCAATCATTTCAGGAACAGGTGCAATACCTGAGGCAAGTTTCATGTTGCTCTCTGGGTTATGCACCACGCCAACCCTGTGCTGCGCCAGCACTTCTATTTCAGATTCGTTGAGATATACGCCATGATCAGCGATTAGGTGAGGGCCCAAAAGACCCAAATCTTCAAGATGCTGGACGGGTCTTTTGCCATATCGCCTGTCCACTTCACCTAACTCCTCTCTTGTCTCTGCCAGGTGGATAATAAGGGGAACATTGTTTTCAAGAGCCATATGATTAGCTTTGCGCAGGAGTTCTTCGCCACATGTGAACACAGAATGTGGCTCAACTGCTATATCTACCCGAAGATCTCCTTTCCATCTTTCAATCAACGCCTCCGTATAAGCGAAGCCATTCTCAAGAGACCCATAGTTAGGTGAGGGAAAGTCGTAAAGTACCTCTCCAACGATGCACCGCATCCCGGATTCCTTGGCTGCCTTGGCTACCTCTTCTTCAAAGAGGTACATATCGCAAAAGGTCGTTGTTCCCGAGAGTATCATCTCGGCACACGCTAACAGAGACCCGACCCTCACAAAATCAGCATCCATCTTGCCCTCTACGGGAAAAACGTAATTATTCAACCACTCCATAAGGGGAAGATCGTCAGCCAAACCCCTGAAAAGTGTCATAGCTGCGTGAGTATGACCATTGATAAGACCAGGAAGGATGAAACCTCCCTCAGCATCAATTGTTTTTTGTGCCTTTGCGAAGCCTTTTCCCCTAGTCCCGACAGAACTGATACTATTGGCTTTTATGGTTACGAAGCCGTCAGGGATCATTGTATTGCCCTTGTCCAAAGTAAGCACGGTACCGTTATACACAAGGATATCTGCCGTGTTCATCTTCTACAGACCACCTATGATTGTACCTAGCAGTTGCGCTCGAAATGAAGAGGTATTCTGCCCCAAGCATTTCAATAAATCTGTACCCTAATTAGATGAGAACGCCAATAAAGTCAACCGGGTTGAGCAATTTTATCCTTGACCCATCATCTCAAGCTCTTTAGTATGCTAAAAAGCTCGGACGATCTCAGCAGATCTATATGGCAATCACCTGCCACTATTCACGAAGGGATTACTCATGGCCTCCATTGTTGATGATCTTTCAAATCCAGCCTCTCTGCCTGACGATGCGAACACGGTCTCTGTTATTCAAACTCATATCTCCATAGTCTTCCTGGCGGATGAATTTGTATATAAGATAAAAAAACCCGTCAATTTCGGGTTTCTAGACTTCTCAACTCTTGAGAAGAGACACTATTATTGTCAACAGGAGATCACTCTCAACAGACGATTATGCAAAGATGTGTACCTCGCTGTTTTACCTATTCTTTATGACGGCAAAATCCACAAGATCGCGCAGGGGAAGGGGAGGGTGGCAGAATACGCCGTTAAGATGAAAAGGCTCCCTGACGAGATGATCATGAAATCACTGCTCTCAAGAGGAGAACTGGAGGTTAAACACCTGGAAAAACTTTCTAAATTACTTGCAAAGTTTCACTTAACTACTGAGAATTCTAAAGATATAGATAAGTATGGAGAACCAGAGATTTTCGCCGTAAACACCGATGAGAACTTCGCGCAAACTGAAAAATATATAAGTATAACTATTCGAAACAAGGACTTCAAGGCCCTTAAGACATGGACTGCGGATTTCTACCATACACATGATGACCTTTTCTGGAAAAGGATTGAAGCCAAAAAGATAAGGGACTGCCACGGCGATCTTCACATGGACCATATTTGTTTTGGTGATGATCTTTGTATATTTGATTGCATTGAATTTAACGATAGGTTGAGGTATACTGACCCGCTTGCCGATATCGGCTTCCTCATGATGGATCTGGAATATCATGAAGGCAGCAGCTTTTCCAAGCAACTTTGGGAGCTTTATAAAAAGAGCGCAGGGGAGACAGAGGTCGATATCTTGCTCAACTTTTACAAGGTTTACCGAGCCTACGTGAGGGGAAAAGTGACCAGCTTTCAACTCGACGATGAAAACATAGGCTCAGAAAAAAAAGAGGTGGCTGTTAAGACCGCAAAGAGATATTTTGAGCTTGCAAGCTCTTATATCAGGTGAGAGCATTATGAGAGAAGCTTTCATCGAATTTATGAAAACCGAATTGAAGCCTGACACGGTCCTCATAGCATGTGGACTCCCCGGTTCTTACAAAACAGAAACCACTGAAGTGATAGCTGAACTCAAAGGCTATCACATATTGAGAACGGACCTTATCAGGCTTGAGGTGCTGAAAGATGAGGACATTTTTGATGAAAGGGTTGCATCTGATATGAAGAAACGGGAGCTCGTTTATGATAAGATGTTCTCGTGCGCAGATGAATTTGCGGAGAAGGACAAAGGAGTAATCCTGGATGCCACCTTTATCACCCAGGAACTTAGAAGAAGGGCTGCACAAATAGCCGCAAAGCATAACAGGGTTTTTGTCATACAGCAGACACAGTGCCCCCAGGCGGTTTCTCTCAGGCGGATAGCAGCGAGAACCAGAGAGGACTATGAATCAAACGCGCTGACGGAACAAGCCTACCTCAATAACAAAAGAAAATTTCAGCCAGTTGATTTGGAGGACTTGAAGAGCCTGTATCCAGCGCTCACTGTTATCCATTTTCTGGTCGATACAACCTCGGATTTGGCAGAAGAATGGGCTGTAATCGGTAAGACGGTGAGGTATCCTCTTCAATAACTCAATCCTTGAGGGCCTGCCTGCTCACCGGAATCTCACGGATCCTGGACTTTTTTACCAGATGCTTTAGTTTAATACTCTGGGTAATTCATGATGAAGGCTATAGGGAAACCAAGATCGGTCGGAATAATCTTCAAACACAAATTTGAGCCCGCAAAACGGGAGTGTGAGCGCCTAAGGAATTGGTTCATCGAAAGAGGGATAACCGTCTATTCGGAGGAAATGGCATCTCCTCGAGCTCACCTAAGCCGGTGTCTTGAAGAAGAAACGACTATCCCAGAGACTGTTGATTTGGTTGTGGTACTGGGCGGCGACGGAACACTGCTGGGAGCTGCCCGAAAAGTCGGGCATTACGGTCTTCCAATATTGGGTATCAATCTTGGAGGATTGGGGTTTTTGACCGAGATCCCCGTGGAGATGCTTTACCAAGACATGGAAAAAGTAATCAATGGGGAAATATCTATTGAACCGAGGCTCATGCTGCAGGCAAGCGTCTTAAGAAACGGTGAGGAGAAATGCCGTTTCACCGTGCTCAATGATGTGGTGATTAACAAGGGAGCCTTGGCACGAATAATTGATCTGAGGGTATCCGTTGATAACCACTTCTTGACGACCTTTCGGGCAGACGGGTTGATTGTATCCACTCCGACGGGCTCAACGGGTTATAACCTTTCTGCCGGCGGGCCTATTCTGTATCCGGACCTGGAGGCCCTAATCCTAACCCCCATATGTCCCTTTACCTTGACACACCGGCCAATTATTGTGCCAGATACATCGGTTATAGACGTGCAAATGGGGGAGAATAGCGAGGAAGTGATCCTGACCTTCGACGGCCAGGTTGGCTTTGATCTTGTGGATAATGACAGGGTGATTATCTCTAAATCAGAGAAAAAGCTAAAGCTTATCAAATCACCTGATCAAGACTATTATGATATTCTCAGGACGAAACTCAAATGGGGTGAGCAGGCATATAACAGAACTGACCAGTAAGTACCTGCTTACCGTCAATAGCGACGAAATCTGTCATCTGCAGTGGATCATAGAGGGTTATGACGGGATAGCCTCTATGAGGACTATCGATCCAGCGAGAGGGGATATAGAAATCTCCATAGCCCCGGGATGCGAGAAAGACATGTTTTCGCTGATCAACCATCTAACTGATGAGGGAAGTATTCATGTTACGAACAAGGCTCTTTGAGAGATATGTGTTCGCGACCGTAATTGTGGGCCTAGCTTTTTGTTCCTTAGGGATGGGAGGGCTAGGAGAGCAAGATCCAACCAAGATCCCGGAACCTGCTCAGAATTTTTCAGCCACCGTGGTGGACCAACGCGACATAGCCTCAGATATCACGCTCATGAGTCTCGACGGACAAACATACCTCATAGGCAAGCGTGGAGGAGCAACGGTTTCCATTCCTTTTGAAAACATAAAAACTATAGAGTTCTATATGAGTGGTAACGATGTCTATGCCGCGGTTGCTATGAAAGGGCAACCCCAGGTTGAGTTAAAGATGGAGAAAGACCGTGTCCTTTATGGTAAGCTTTCTTATGGACATTTTGCTATCAAGGTAGAATACATAAGAAAAATCACCATTCATGGTCCGACCACGCAGGAGAGATGAGGTGATCCCGTTATTTTACCTCAAAACCTTTGGCTGCCAGATGAATAAACACGATTCCGACTCTGTCAGCCAAATCCTACTAAATGAGGGGTATCGGCAATCCCAGACTATTGAGGATGCTCAGATCATCTTGATCAACACCTGCGCGGTCAGAAAAAAGGCCGAAGACAAGGTGCTGACCCTCATTGGACGGCTGGCTCCGTTAAAACAAAAGAATCCGGATCTCATCACGGGTGTATTGGGATGCGTGGCCCAAAATCAAGGCGTGGATCTCTTAAGACGTTTTCCTCATCTTGATTTGGTCATCGGTCCGAGGAACATTCATCAGATAGATGAACTCATATCCAAGATCAGTAAAGAAAGAAATAAGGTTTCCTCCCTCGATTTGACCGGCGAGATCTGCGAATTTCCTAAATATAACGGTTACTTAAAAGGGAAGGTTACGTGCTTCCTGAAGGTTATGGAAGGCTGCGATAACTTCTGTTCCTATTGCATTGTTCCCTTTGTTAGAGGCAGAGAAACGAGTCTGCCGGCCACGACAATTATAGACAGGGCACACCAATTAATTCGTCAGGGAATCAGGGAGATTACCCTCATAGGGCAGAACGTTAATTCGTACAATGTTAAGAACAAGGCTGAGCCCTCATTTGCGGGTTTGCTCATGGCCTTAGACGGAATTCCAAGTTTACAAAGGCTTCGCTTCATGACTTCTCATCCAAAGGATCTCTCTGATGAGCTCATAAGTCTTTTTGGAGAACTGAAAACCCTATGCCCGCACATTCACCTCCCAGTGCAGTCAGGATCAGATGCCGTGCTAAGACGTATGAATAGAGGCTATACAACCGGGCAATACAGGAGCCTGATAGAAAAGCTCAGGAGCGCGAGGCCTGATATTGCAGTCTCCAGCGACATGATTGTCGGTTTTCCCGGTGAGACCGACGTGGACTTTCAGGACAGTCTAAACTTGATTGAGGAAGTTAGGTTTGACAATCTGTTTTCTTTTAGGTATTCAGACAGGCGTGGAACCAAAGCAACGAGTCTTCCAAACAAGGTAGGGGAAATGGAGAAACAGGAGCGTCTTTCTCTGCTTCAAGAAAGACAGCGACAAATCACCCTGGCTAAGAACAAATCCCTCGAAGGAACGGTTCAAACGGTCTTGGAAGAGGGCCCTGCTAAGCACGGTGGCGAACAACGGAGCGGTAGAACTCCCGGAAACAAGGTTGTGAACTTTGTCTCGAGAACTAATTTGACCGGAGCATTAGTTCGCATAAAGATCATCAAGGGCTTTCAGAACTCACTGTTTGGTGAGTTTGTTGGCCTAGAAAACGATGAGGCGGAATAGGTTTCGTTAAGATGGAGCCCCAATTCGATTACGGAAAAGAGAAACTGCTAATAGTCGACGATGAGATAGAAATAGGCCAGATTGTTCAGGACTTATTAGCAAAATTAGGTTTTAATACAGGCTTTGCCAGCGACGGCACAATTGCATTACAGTTGCTGCGAAAGGAAAATTACTCCTTTTTGATTACGGACATAAATATCCCAAGACTCAACGGCATTGAATTGATAAAGATCGTCAAGAAAGAAATTCCTCACGTCAGCATAATCGCCATGACCGGATACGACAAGGACTACACGTATATGGATGTTATTAATGCCGGCGCAACTGATTTCATCAGCAAGCCCTTTAAAGTCGATGAACTGGAGGCCAAGATAAGGAGGATCCTCATTGAGAAGGAGATCAGGGACGAATTGGCTAGGTTGTCAATTACAGACAATCTAACCGGACTGTTTAATCAGCGCCATTTTTACAACAGGCTCAAAGAAGAGATCGATCGTGCAAATCGGCAGAAGCATCCCTTGTCCCTAATACTCTTGGATCTGGATAATTTCAAATATTTCAACGATAAATATGGCCATCTTGCCGGTGATCAGATGCTGGCCTCATCTGGAAAGATCATTCTCTCAAATATCAGGGATAGTGTTGACACAGCCTTTAGATATGGAGGAGACGAGTTCGCTGTCATCTTGGTGGAGGCCGACAGTACCATCGCTCGAACCATAAGCGAGCGGCTGCGAAGCGGCTTTAAGGCGGAAAGTGCTGTTACGGCAAGTGTAGGATACGCAACATATGAAAAGGGAATGGAAATAACGGACCTCATTGGACAGGCCGACAGGAATCTTTATCGGAAAAAGAACAAGGGGCAATGATAAAATGATGCGTTTATATTGAGTCTGATAATATATATTATGTAAACTAAAAAATATGTTGACTTTTCCCCCCATGTATAACATTATCGCACTACCCTACTAAATCTTCGGAGGTTCTTGATTACATGAGCAGCGTCGTAAAAAAGAGAAGAAAAAAAATAACAAAACACAAGCACAGAAAACTAAAAAAATCAATGCGTCATAAGAACAAGTAGCGACCATTTCCTAAAAAAAACTTAAGGGGGAGCATGCTAGGCCATTCTCCCCCTTACTATAAACTGCTTTCAGTTTTCCCTTCTAGTACCAGCCCTTATCCGTTTTCCTTCCCAAATTACCAGCCCGTATCATCGTCTTCAGGAGATTGGGAGAAACCCATTTATTCTCTTTGTTAAGTTCCTTATAAAGATACTCAGTAACATTATAGGCTATGTCAATTCCCGTAAGATCCATCAACTCAAAAGGACCCATGGGATAATTAAGCCCGTTTTTCACTGCCTTATCAACATCCTCTATGGACGCAATTCCTTCCTCAACAATCCTTATTGCCTCAACCATGTGCGGGATCATTATCCGATTCACGATGAAACCCGGTGAGTCCTTTTTGACCTCAACCGTGGTTTTGCCCATTTTCTGGGCCAGATCAGTGGTAATACGGATCGTTTCGTCACTGGTGGCGTAACCCCTGATGATTTCAACGAGTCTCATCAAGGGAACGGGATTAAAAAAGTGCATTCCACAAACCTTATCAGGTCTCTTCGTGCTTGCCGCTATCTCCGTAATGGACATCGATGATGTATTGGTTGCCAGGATTACCTCGGGCCGGCACATTTCGTCGAGTTCCTTGAAAACGCTCTTCTTCAAATCCAGGTCTTCAAGGACCGCTTCAACAACGAAATCGACATCTTTGAGGTCTGCCATATCCACCGTGCCCTTTATACGCCCGAGTATGGCATCCTTATCCTTGGCATCCATCTTTCCCTTCTCAACGCTTTTGGCAAGAAAACCCTCTATCTTTTTCATCCCTCCTTCCACAAATCTCATCTCAATATCAATCATGACAACATCCCACCCAATCTGGGCTGCTACCTGAGCAATGCCGTTACCCATGGTTCCTGCGCCGACAACTCCTAGCTTTCTGATTTCCATATTCTCTCCTTATTTTAATTAGTTATAGTAATTTAATAAGATATTATATCAACCATAAAGCTTAATAAGCTACGCAAACAAAATAAATGAAAACGACATCTTGGGAGGAAAGAAATTACTGCCCTTCTAGCATATTTGGAATTTCATCACAAGCCATTTAGTTCAAGTCTTTCACCCATAAGCTTCCTAACCCTATTGTCCAGAAATCCTGAAAGGCCAGTGGAGGTATCCGGTGCCCATCCCAGAGATTGTTCCCAAACATCGCGACTTTCCATGCAGAGATAAATCCCCAAATCATCATGCCATTGTATTAATCTTGCTGCTATCTTAGAGTACATATCTATTCTGATAGGTTTGAAATACCTAAACTTCCCATCCAAGCCGGTTACGAACTCCCCATCAAAGATATTCGTTCGGGGAAATCGCCGCTTAATGGCCCACTTGAGGCTTGGCATGTACCTGAAAGAGCCCAGGCTTATCCAGATCACCGATTTCGGATCAATATACCTGTCCAAAAGCTCG
The DNA here is from genome assembly GCA_035527895.1 of Desulfatiglandales bacterium. Lineage (GTDB taxonomy): Bacteria > Desulfobacterota > DSM-4660 > Desulfatiglandales > B25-G16 > JADFWK01. Next base: position 12,110 of record DATKZQ010000110.1, on the reverse strand, counting down.
ACCGCCTCTTCAAGGCCCTCTTCCCATTTGGAAGAAAAAATGAGTGGATCGAAGTGAAAGGCCACCAAAAAGCCGTCCTTTTGGCATTTCTGAGCAGCGAGGATTCTCTCCTCGAGCGGTGCTGTCCTGCGTTCCTCTTGAGCTATGACACGGGACGTATTGAGAGACCAGGCAACAACGATCCTTTCTCTATACCTGCTTTTCAGTAAGGATTGAACAGAAGACGCTTTTGTCTTTAACTCCAGAATGCAGTTCTTTCTATGGGAAAAGAATGGCAAGAGGAATTCTGTCCATCCGGTAAGATCATCAAGGGCGAGGCTATCGGTAAACTCACCGGTACCAACTCTGAATATCTTGTCCTGCGCTTTATCAATATAGTCACCTATCATTTCGAGTTTTTGCTCTAGATTCGTATAGATTCGCAGTGATGGCTGATTCATGTACGACTGGAGAAAGCAGTAACTGCAGTCCATAGGACAGTTGATTCCCACATTTAGAATCTGGTAACCACAGCAGATGTATTTCTTGGTTCCAGGGCAGGGCTTGAGAAACTCGCCCTTAAAGTTCATGAGCCGGAGTGATTCCTTATCCATTTCTGCAGTACCCTGAGGCAATGCCGTTGCATAGGGGTCAACAGCCTCTCTCGGCACATCCGGCAACCTCTTTAGTATCTTTTCGGTGAGGGAGTCGTTCTCAGCTCCTTTTTCGATCAGAACTCGCCGGATCCTGAATTCTTGCATATCTAATCAGTGCCTTTCCAGAAATCTGTTATCTGCTCTAAACCGGGTAGGCGAGATAATCCCTCTACTTTCTCCTGGAGGTCCTTCCCTTGAGAAAAACCTATCTCGAGCCTATAATTCCTGTTCTCAAAGAAAGGTGGGGGGATTATCTTCACACCTTTGGGGAGGGCTAGCTTAGAAACACCCTTTTTGAACGCGTTTTCAGCTTTCACAAGAGACGGGAAACGCCTTCTTCTCAACATCTTAACGATCGTTTTTGATTTTATGGGATTACTCATTGTGCTGTCATGTACGATTTCCGTTAGCGCATCATCCTCCAAGATCTCCTTTGGTGGCCGCCCTTCCCTGCTGGCAATTTCAACAATCCACTGAATAACTTCCCATTGCTGATTAAAGCTTAGTTTTAATACCGTGAACAACTCGTTAATCTTGAGCCGATCATGTGAATTGAGCGTCATCATGAGGCCGGCTACCCTGAGAGATATTCTTTGCGTTGCTATAGAGATCCTTAACTGCTCCTCAAGCTCCGGTACCTGCAAAAGAATATCGAGATTCTGTTTGTTGGCGGGGATGCCCAGCATCGGCATGAACTCCTTCATCAGTGCTTCCTGTTTGACGTATCTGTTCAGTCTCTCTAAAACCATTGCTTTTTCAATCTCATTCATTTTTCGATGAATAATATTGTCATGCAGATTGAGCAACAGCGCCTCAAGCGGCGGAAAATTACCGGGCAACACGTGGCACAGTACTTCGGGCCAACCTAACTCTCTTATTGCCAACAGCCTGCGATATCCGGCTACTACTGTGTACCGGCTATCCGAGCCTTTAATCACGTAGGGTGCATTCAGCACCCCAAATCTTTCAATAGAGCTTTTAAGCTGCTCCAGGCTGAAATTGAAGCTCATACAGAATGGGCCTGGGTTCAAATCAATATCTGAAATCTCAACCCGCAAAGGAGTGCTCTGTAATGGTTTTTTCATCATCGCCACCTGTAAGAAAGATCTTTGCCTACCTTCATCAACGTTTCACATTTAAGCACAACTTTCGGCGGAGAGACAATTCCTTTTTCCTGGAGTTTCCCGAATTATGAGGAAAACCCATTATTTCCTCACTTCAAGGCTTCCGCAGTAACCCCTACGGGTTCGCCGGTAGGGTATAGAGAAACAATGTTTTTTCCTTACCATGCCTGAGTTTACAATCAAAACCAATAGGTTCATCAAGTCCAATTAGGATTTCTCGGGAAACCCGAGTTCCTCTTTTTCCTCTTGACAGATTGAGTTCTGGGAAATAGTGTCGCCAATGTCACTATTGGGATGAGGACATAGAATGCGACTGCTAGAATACGAATCAAAAGAGATCCTGGCAAAGAGGGGTATCCCCACGCCAGCTGGAATTGCAGTTTCCAGTCCTGGTCCCGTTTCCCTGCCTCCCCCGGTCGTTATTAAAGCCCAGATTCCCTTAGGAGGTCGCCAAAAGGCTGGAGGAGTTGTCGAAGCCCTGGATCAAAAGGAGGCCGAATATAAGCTCGAGCAAATGCTTTCTAGTACCGTTCGAGGCTATCGCGTGAATAAGGTCTTGGTGGAAGAAAAGCTGGATATTGCCCAGGAATTCTACCTCGGGATAACCTATGATACAGTCGCTAAGGAACCGATTGCAATCTTCTCGACTGAAGGTGGTGTTGATATAGAGGAGTTAGCTGAACAAGAGCCAGAAAAGGTGCAGAAAAGGCATTTTTCAGTCAGAACCGGTCTTCCGGAATATAAGGCCCGGGAGATAATCTCTCAAACCAGTATCACCGGGAGGACGTTGTTAGGGCTGTCCAACATCTTCTCTCTTTTGGCAACCACTTTTCTGGAGAATGACGCTACCATAGCTGAAATCAATCCCCTTGCCCAAACAAGAGATGGCAGGAGGGTAGCCCTTGACTGCCATCTGGAAATCGACGATGATGCCCTTTACAGAAATCCCGGTATTGCGGAAAAGGAGAAGGAGCCCCATCGAGTTGAAGGTGGTCGCATCACAAGCGATTTTGAAAAGAAGGCAACTGAGATCGACAATCTGGATCAGAGAGGAGTTGCTGGAAGGCTCATCGAGTTTGACGGGAACTTGGGATTAATTATTGGTGGTGGAGGGGCTTCCCTGACTGCATTCGATGCTGTTCAAAGACACGGAGGGCATCCTGCAAACTATTGCGAGATCGGGGGCAACCCCTCAGTGCTAAAGACAAAAGAGCTTACGAAACATATCCTTTCGAAACCGGGCGTGGAAAAAATCGCTGTGATCATGAACGTCGTGAGCAATACCCGGGTCGATCTCATAGCCAGGGGTGTGATAAAGGGCATCTTGGAGGTTGGAAGAAATCCCTCAGAGACATTGTGTGTCTTCCGGGTTCCGGGTGCCTGGGAAGAAGAAGGGTTCAAGATCCTCTCCAAATATGGTGTGGATTACTGTGACAGGACCGTCTCCATTGATCAGGCCGCCCGAAAGGCAGTTGAAAAGTTAACAAGGGGCTAACCAGGCGCTGAGATGGCTATACTGGCTAACCAAGATACGAGGATTATTGTTCAGGGGATTACGGGAAGAGAGGCTGTCACCTTTACCAAGGATATGATTGATTACGGCTCAAAGGTTGTGGCAGGCGTTACCCCAGGCAAGGGAGGACAAACTGTTCATGGAGTGCCTGTCTTTGATACGGTCTACCAGGCCGTAAGGGAACATAGTGCCGAGGCTTGTGTCATTTCTGTCCCGCCGGCAATGGTAAAAGGCGCGGCATTAGAGGCCTTATCTAATGGAATCAAGCTATTGGTTATTGTAGCTGAGCGGGTGCCTCAGAGGGATACTCTTGAGGTTTTGGAAGTTGCCAGGGCGGATGGTGCTGTGGTTATTGGCCCCAACACCCTTGGCATGATTAACCCCCATACTGTCAAGATTGGAATGGCCGGTGGACCAGTGGAAAACGTGAAAGAGGCCTATATGCCTGGCCCTGTAGGCATTGCATCCCGAAGCGGGGGCATGACTACGGAGATTGCGAACCTTTTGACGACTCATGGGATAGGGCAAAGTACGTGTATCAGTATTGGAGGAGATCCTGTGGTGGGTTCTAATTTCCTTGACCTTGTCCCGCTTTTTGACAAAGATCCAGATACAAAGGCCATTGTGCTTTTTTGTGAGCCAGGAGGTGTCATAGAGGAAAGGCTTTCCGACCTGGTGCTGTCAGAGGAGATCAAGACCCCTATTGTGGCCTTTATTGCCGGTCGTTTTGTGGATACGATGCCAGGAGTCAGATTTGGCCATGCTGCCACCATTGTTGAGGGAACAAGAGGGACCGCTGGTGGCAAGATCGAGCGGTTTCAAAAGGCCGGAATCCATGTGGCAGAGGGACTCAATGATATTGTGTCCATCTTGAAAACCTTCCTTTGAGAGGTAGGCTGTGCCGATACTTATGAGAACAGCTCTCTTTGTCCCAGGTAATAGGCCCGACCGTATAGAAAAGGCCTTCAATACAGAGGCCGACCTTGTTATCATTGACCTGGAAGACGCCGTCCCCATTTCGGAAAAGGAGATCAGTCGATCCAAGGTCAGAGAAAAGGTGGCCCAATTCTCGGACAGGATGATGCTCGTTCGCATCAATGCCTTGGGGTCCCCCTTTATTGAGGGTGATTTGGAGGAAGCTATTGTTGAAGGCGTTAACGGGATTATACTCCCCAAGGTTGAAAAGCCTGATGACATTCATGAGATTAACGGGCTCCTTTGTGCGGTTGAGGGAAAGAGGGCCCTCTCTGACGGCTCCATTCTCCTCTTTCCCCTGATCGAGTCAGCTGCCGCTCTACAACGCGTCTATGAAATTCTATCCGCGAAAACAGAACCAGAGAGGATGTATACTGCGCTATTTGGCGCTGCAGATTACACCCTTGATATGGGCGTAGAAATGACTATGGAGGGAACTGAGCTTTTTTACGCCCGGTGCAGGATTTCGGTTGCCTGTAGGGCTGCTGGAATTGCGCCCCCGATAGATACCCCTTTCATGATTGATCTCAATGACATGGAGGCCTTGATCTCCGATGCTAAGCGGGCAAAGGAATTGGGGTTTCAGGGGAAACAGGTCATCCACCCGAGGCAGATTGAGCCTTGCAACCGCATATTCTCCCCCACCCCGGAGGAAATAGCCAAGGCAGAAAAGATCATTCAGGTGTTTGAGGAGGCAGAAGCTGCCGGCACGGCAGCGATCCAGGTGGAGGGGAAGTTTATTGACTATGCAGTGGTAAAGAAGTCCAGGGACATTCTGGCCCTCGGCGCCGCCATTGGCAAAAGGGGTACTCGTGGATAGTCCTCACAACTAAGCTACCACATGGAGCTTGCCATGGGTGAATTCATCAGGCTTGACATCGATTTTGACAGGTGCCTGGGTATTGAGCAGTGTGGTAAATGCATCCAGGTCTGTCCGGTTAGTATCTTCACATCAAATGATGATTATCCCAAGCACGTAGAGGCTAACGAGGATGAATGCACACTCTGCAACCTCTGCCTTCAAGGCTGTGAGGTAGATGCAATCAGCATCCACAAATTATACGGGGAATAGGGGTCAATCATGCTGACATCTGGTACAATTTCCCAAAAACTGGCTCAGTTTTTCTGTCCCCTTCGATACGAAGATCTCCCAGATACCTTGGTCCATCAAATAAAGGGGTTTTTCCTTGACTGGGTTGGTTCGGCACTTGCCGGCCTCTCTCAACCGCCTACTCAAATGATGCTCTCGCTTGCATGGGATATGAAGGGAGCTGAAGAGGCAACCATCATTCCAACTACCAGTAGGCATTTATCCCTGATGGCTGCCCTGGTTAATGGGGCCTCCTCTCATGTGATGGAAATGGACGACCTGCATCGGCAATCTATCTTTCACCCCGCAGCACCGATTCTCCCGGCGGTTTTTGCGGTAGGAGAAAAGGAGCATGTGTCCGGGTGTGATCTTATCCTGGGTATTGTTGCAGGATATGAAACGGGGATAAGAGCCGCTCTGGCTGCTGGCAAGAGTCACTATGAGTACTGGCACACGACAGCAACCTGCGGCACCTTTGGTGCAGCAGCCGGGGCAGCAAAGGTCTTGGGTCTAGAGTCAGAGCCTTTTGTGTGGGCTCTTGGTTCTGCCGGGACTCAGAGTTCAGGGCTGTGGGAGTTTCTGACCGAAGGTGCCATGAGTAAACAGCTACACCCCGGAAAGTCAGCTATGAATGGACTGCTGGCTGCCCTATTGGCCCAAAAGGGCTTTACCGGTTCAAGCCGTATCTTTGAGGGAAAAAAGGGGTTCCTGAGGGCCACATCCGATGACTATGATCTTAGTGTCTTGACCGATGGCCTAGGGGAGACCTTCCACACTGCAAGAAATTCTCTGAAATACTATGCCTCATGCGGTCATACCCATTCTGCTATTGAGGCAACTCTCGGGGCCTGGAGGGGGGTAAACGCGGGTTTAGGAGCCATCAGATCCATAACCGTTTATATATATCAGGAGGCCCTTGATCTACTTGAGGAAGTGGAGGCGCGTACCCCTTATCTTGCAAAATTCAACCTACCCTTCTGCGTCGCTACGGCACTCAATTTCGGGCACGTTGATCTGGATGATTTTACAGCCGAAAGGCTCACCAACTCCGAGATACTGCACCTTATGGGCACTATTTCCCTCAAAGGTGATCCAGAACTTACTCGGCTGTATCCTCAGAAATGGCCTTCCAGGGTGGAAATAGAGCTGAGAAATGGAAAAAGATATAGTGGATATTGCGAATATCCTAAGGGTGAGCCAGAGAATCCCATCTCTGAAAGGGAACTGATTGAAAAGTTCAACAAACTCTGCGGAACTATGCCAAAGAATGAAAGGGATAGAATCATGGATTTGGTCCTAAATCTTGAAGAGGTAGATGATGTAACAAATATATTTCAAGGTTAACCCTATTGGATTTCACACGGGGCATTCTGACAGGGTAAACCTTACTTGATAACTTATCGTATAGGGATTTTTTTTCGCCCAATGACCGTGCCAATTCTCTCCTCCTACGCCAATACCAGGGGATGGCCCTTTGTCATCGCCTGGTGCCATCGAATCGCCGGACTCTTGCTGGTTGCCTACCTGTGGTTTCATATCTATACCCTCTTATCCCTCTCATCGCCCCCCCGCTACGATGCCACAATGAAATTCTACGGATTCTTCCTCTTCCGGATTCTCGAGTGGGCCTTGGCGATTCCGGTCATCTTCCATGCCCTCAACGGTGGAAGGCTGATCCTGTACGAGAGCTTCGAGAGAAGGGATGATGAATCCATGATTCGCTGGCTCCTGTGGCTTTCCATTCTCTATGCAGCGCTCCTGGCGGCTTTCATGTTGATAGGCAATCAGAGTGTATCAGCTGTCTTTTTCTGGTTGACCATGATTGTTGCCGGTTTGATCCTGGCTTACGGGGTTGCATCAAAGCTCTGGGCAATTCAGCATTCGGTGCTGTGGAAGCTTCAGAGGATCACCGGCGCCTACTTGTTGATCCTGATTCCCGCCCACATGCTCTTCATGCATTTGAACTATGCAATGGCTCACGATGTGAACACCGTGGTGATGAGAATGCAAAGCTGTTTTATCAAAGGGGTGGACATTAGCTTGATAGTCGTGCTCCTGTACCATGCCGGCTATGGCCTGGTATCCTTCATAGGAGACTACCTTGAATCTCGAACCCTCCGAATGGGGTTGGCCGCAGTGGTTATCCTCGTCATGTTGTTGTTTGGAGCTGTTGGAATAAGGCTGACGCTCATCGTTTAACGAGCACAGGGAGCTCAGATGGGAAACACACTTCAGATTGGTTCAACCATCTATTGCGACGTCCTCATTATCGGTGCTGGGGGGGCTGGACTTCGTTGTGCTGCGGAGATTTTTGAGAAGAAACCCGGAACCCGCATTATGGCCTTGACAAAGGTCTCCCACCCTCAGAAATCCCATACGGTTACGGCCCAGGGCGGTATGGCAGCCGTAGACCCGAGGGATCCCATAGACAAGCCCATCTACCACATGTTCGACACCTGGAAGGGCTCTGACTGCACGGCAGATCAAAATATCATAAAGAAAATCGTTGACGCCTCATGGGGACAAATCGCATGGCTGGAGAATCATGGCATGCATTTTACCCGCGATGACAAGGGAGGACTCAGTAAGAGGGCCTTTGGCGGTATGACCTTGAATTTTGGAGAGTCCCCGGCATCTCGGGCGGTTTTCGAAGCGGACCGAACCGGCAAGGGCATAATGGATACCGTGTGGGGAGAGGCCATGAAAGGGGGTATCTCCTTCCTGAATCAGAGCATTGCCACAGAACTCATTTTCAATGGACACCGATGCGTAGGTGCGATTGTGTTCAGGGAAAAGAAGGGAGAGTTTGTGGCTATTCTATCAAAGGCCACGGTCTTTGCCACAGGCGGCAATGGCCAGGTCTTCAGAATCACTACAAACTGCCGACAGAACACAGGAGACGGGCTCGCCCTTATTCTCCGAGAAGGGCTTCCTGTTATGGACCCGGAGGCTATCCAGTTTCACCCCACAGGAATTGTCGGACCCGGTATTCTGGCCAGCGAGACCTTACGCACGGTGGGCGGCATTCTCCGCAACAAGGATATGGACCGTTTCATGGAACGGTATGCGCCCAAGATGAAAGAGCTAGCCCCCCGCGATCTGGTGTCACGGGCCATCGAGACCGAGATTCGAGAGGGAAGAGGTATCCTGAATCCCGATCACAATATCCAGCATATCTGGATCGATTTGAGGCATCTGCCCGATTATGTTCATGATGAGCAGATTCCGGAAGTTACAGGCTTTTTTAGAAAATTCGTGGCCATCGATCCCAAAAAGGAACTCTGCCCCGTCCGACCGAGCAATCACTACCAGATGGCGGGGATCCCGACCAATGAATTCGGGGAAGTTCAAAAAGACCCACAACAGATCATCCCCGGTCTCTTTGCGGTTGGAGAGTGCGCGTGTGCCAGTTTCCACGGTTTCAACCGGTTGGGGAGCAACTCCATACTGGAGCTCATCACCATGGGAAAGTTTGTAGGAGAAAGGGTCGTAGACTACCTCGAGGAAGATCTGGGTGAGTTGCCGTCAGAGGCAGGAGAGAAGACCTTCTCTCAGTTCTCGCGATTCATGGAGGCAAAGGGAAAAGACAGTGTGGGACAGATCCGAGAGGCCATGCAAGGGATCATGACAGAGAAGGCAAGCATCTTCAGGGTAGAAGATGGCCTCATCGAAACCATAGAGGCATTAAAGGAACTCAAAGATCGGGCTGATAGGGCGTCTCTGTCAAGCCGGAGTTGGGCTATGAATCAGGAAGTCGTACATCGGTGGGAGTTAGACAACCTGTTGGCGGTCTCCATGGTCATGACTCAGGGCGCGTTAGAGAGAAAGGAGTCCAGAGGTGCACACTTTCGTGAAGACTTCCCAGAAAGAAAGGACGAGTTCAACTATCATACCCTCGCCTCTATGAGTGAGTTCGGCCAGGTGAGCCTCGGAAAACGGGCCATTGACATGAGCCTGTTCGAGGCAAAGGGTGAGCATTACGAAAAATTTGGCATGATCGAGAGGAAATATTAGGGACAGGAGAGCTGCCGAAAAGCATAGTGGAGAGTCGAGAGAGAGGCGATGTCTAGAGTCTATAGGATTACCTTGAAGGTGAAGCGCTACGATCCGGATACCAAAAGAAGGTGGGTTCAGGATTATGAACTGGAAGCGGGACGGATCCTTCGATTCACCGATGTATTTCGCAGAATCAACAATGAACTGGATCCCACTCTGGCCTGGAACTCATCCTGCGAACACGCTCAATGTGGAAGCTGTGCTGTTAAGGTAAATGGAAAGCCGCTCCTTGCCTGCGAGCTTCTTGTGGAAAATGCGATTAAGCATTTTGGATGCACCGCCTTTACGATAGAGCCGTTGACCATCGCCCCTGTTGTCCGGGATCTCATTGTGGATTTTGATAAGGCCTACGAAAGAGTTAACAAGGCCAAACCTTACATCATCGATCCCTCGCCAAGGCCAGTTGGAGAGAGTGAGTACCGGATATCTCCTCGTAAATTGGAACGGTATGTGGAAGCAACACGCTGTATCAATTGCTTCTGCTGTGCCGAGGCATGTATCAGCAGCCATAAAAGGTTTCTGGGTCCCAATGCGGTCATGGCCAGTATTGTTCGCTTGATGGACCCCAGGGAACAGGCGAGAGAGGAAAGGTTAAGACTCCTGTACAGCGAGCAAGGGGTCTATCGATGTCATACCTCTATGGCCTGTTCCTTTGTTTGCCCCAAGGAGATCGACGTGGCCCATTTTATCGCCCTGGCAAAAGCCGACAGATTCAGATCAGGGCCCGAGAAATGATCTGCCTTGAAGAAGAAAGCCATATGGGCGCAAGAGAGATACCGGCAGGAGAGATCACCAATACAGTACGGAGGCTGTGTATAGAGGCCGGTACGATTCTGGGACATGATGGGTTTTAAGCAATGTTTGGAGGTAGATGATGCCCGCAAAAGAGTTCTCAGGCGTCTTTCCCTATCTTGTAACACCCCTTGATGAATCAGGTAGCCTCAAAGAAGACGTGCTCCGTGATCTGGTGAACCACCTCATCTCAAAAGGGGTGCACGGGTTGACCCCTTTAGGAAGCACAGGAGAAGGGGCCTATTTGGACTGGCCAACGAAAAGACGTGTCGTGGAAATAGTGGTAGAGGCTGCTGCGGGGCGTGTGCCAGTAGTTGCCGGTGTCAACAACATGACCACCCATGGGGCTGTTCGTGAGGCCGCGGAAACGGAGCGTATTGGCGCAGATGGCATACTTGTGGTTCTGCCCAGCTATTTCCCCGTGAACGACCAACAGCAGATAGTTAATCATTTCCGTACCGTTGCACGAGCGGTTTCCTGCCCTGTGACATTATATACCAACCCTAAGTTCGCCATGTGGGACTTTACCGTTGAAACCTTGCGACAGCTCGCAGAAGAGGCGAATATCCGCTATCTCAAAGACGCATCCGGGAATATCGGGAAGCTCATGTCTATCGTTACCGCCCTGGGAGATCGTTTTAAGATCTTCAGCGCTACCGCTCATGTGCCCATATTCGTGCTCATGCTCGGCGGGGTCGGGTGGATGGCTGGCCCGGCATGCTTGATCCCCGAGCAGAGTATTGCCCTCTATGAGCTGGCGTGCCAGAAAAGATGGGAAGAGGCCTTGGAGCTTCAAAAGAAACTGTGGCCCCTCAACGTGGCTTTCCAGCGATACTCCCTTGCTGCATGTGTAAAGGCGGGATTGGAGATGCAGGGCTTTCCTGTGGGCTCTCCACTACCCCCTCAGCAGCAATTAGATGAAGAAGGGAAAAGGGTAGTTTCTCAGATATTGACCACTATTGGTGTCCTATAACGGGCGAGGTATCACGTATAAGCAACCTGTTATTTTTAAACTTTATGGTTGACAAGGGAGAAACAGGAAAATAGTATGCTGGTGCCGAAGTCTCATTAGGACTACGATTTCTGTCTGATGTGGTAACAACATCAACCAAAAAGCAAGGAGAAAGCCCTATTTAAAGGAAAGTATTTGCTAGGAATCGTCGGGATCTTTTTACTGGTGCTCTGCTTTACCGTTCCAGCCGGGGCAAAATAAACAGCCTAGTAAAGAACCTCGCGTTGAAACGCGGGGCTTTAGAAAAGATCCAATTATTGGGGGGTTCTCTCGTGATCCTTATGATACTTTATGTATCTCTTGATCATATCTTTGGTCACTTTGTCGCCAACGCTACGGCCAAAGTATCCATCTCCCCGGAATTCCCCTCGCCACCATTCCCTTTTCACTTCGGGATATCTCTGAAATATTGCTCGTGCGGATTCCCCCTTCAGCCGCTTCACAGCATTGGATATCGAATATTTCGGTGGAAATCCCAAGAATATATGGACAAGGTCTTCCGCAATCTGCATCTCTTCTATCTCAAACTCATTGCTTATGGCGATCTCTTTCATGCATTGGCCGACAATATCCCTGAGATCTCCTCTCACTATCCACTTGCGGTATTTGGGAGCCCACATTATGTAGTATCTCGTGTCGTATACGGCATGGGCTGCTCGTCTTATAGCTATGCCTACAGATTAAGCCATTTTGCTGCCAATTGAAAGGATAACGTTTCATCCCCGCTATGAATAGCGGGGCATTCACGTTTTGTTTTTCGTAAACTGGCAAAGGAGGTGGTGCTTATGGATGCTTATGGGTGTAGATAGTTCGGGATCCTAAGATGCTAAATCAGGAATAAAGTAAAAGGAGGGAAAAATGAAAAAGATTAAGTTGGGATTGGTTTTAGGATTGGCTGTGGTGTTAGTATGGG
>DATKZQ010000109.1:0-16371 GCA_035527895.1 Desulfatiglandales bacterium | reverse complement strand
GTTCAGAGGAGTGGGCGTTTCAAAACGGCGCACACAGGCTGGTACCTTAGTGCTAAGGCTTATGGGGCGGTGCGTCGGTTTGAAACGGCCCTGTACGGGGCCTTGTTAAGAGGGCAGAGCAAAAAAAGATATCTCCATGCTCTTTTCTCCAGTGAGTTTCTTAGGAGAAGCTTCGTAAACTATATTCCCCCAGGCCCGTCGATACCATACTTAGGTTCAAATATCAAATCCTAAAACCAATTACTCCTACGAGCATCAAATGCTCTGAGCCATCCGGAGGGGCATGAGGTATTTTCTGTCAATAAAATGCTCTGCTTCGTAACATCCTTTACACCTGCTCTTTTATTCCCTTCTTGACCTGCCAAGGACATTTAGGATAATTACCATCTTATGAGAAACGATATCACTGAATTAAGGGAAATCATCAGTAACTCTAAGAGAGTCACCGTGCTTACCGGCGCAGGCATCTCTGCTGAAAGCGGGGTTCCCACCTTCAGGGGTGCCGATGGCATATGGCAGAATCGCCGCGCAACCGATCTTGCTACACCTGAGGCATTTGCCAGAGACCCGGAATTGGTCTGGGAATTCTACAATTGGAGAAGGGATCTGCTCAGCAAGGTTTCCTTCAATAATGGTCATAAGGCCCTGGTGGCACTGGAAAATCATGTCGATGACTTCACGCTCATAACCCAGAATGTCGACGGCCTTCACAGGCAAGCCGGAGCCAGGAATTTGCTCGAAATCCACGGGAACCTGTGGGAGGTACGGTGCACGAAATGCGGCCTGTTGACCATGGATCAATCTCCCAATATGGGACCACTGCCCCGATGTGCCCAGTGCAATGGGCTCCTCAGACCGAATGTCGTCTGGTTTGGCGAATCCCTTGATCCCGACATTTTAGGCAAGGCATTTGAGGCAGCACGTACCTGTGATGTTATGCTCATTGTCGGAACATCCGGCATCGTCCAGCCTGCAGCCTCCCTTTCCTTTCATGCCAAGCAAGAAGGGGCTGCTGTGGCGGAAATTAATCTGGAGAAAACACCCCAATCCGGGCATATGGATTTCGTGTTCACCGGGAAGGCCGGAGAGATCCTCCCCATGCTTGTGGAGGGATTGGGTTGACACCATCGGGCATCATTACCCTGACAACTGATTTCGGCCAGCGTGACCCGTACGTGGCCATGATGAAGGGGGTTATCCTCTCCATTAATCGGGACGCCCGGATTGTGGACATAACACACCAGATTGCAGCCGGGTCCATTGGAGAGGGTGCCTCGATACTCAAGGACTCACACCGATATTTTCCATCGGGTACCGTTCATGTGGCTGTAGTCGATCCCGGCGTCGGGGGTCCGAGAAGGTCCATAGCGTTAGTCACGGAAAACCATTTCTTTGTGGGTCCTGATAACGGCCTCCTCTATCCGGTGATAGAGGCAAACGAGTATTGCGATGTTATCAACCTCACGGATAGCCGGTATTGGATGAGAGACATCAGTTCCACCTTTCATGGAAGAGATGTCTTTGCCCCGGTTGCCGCCCATCTCTCACAGGGAGTGGACCCCTTTCTCATGGGTGAAAAGATCGACGATCCAATGCCCTTGCCGGTTCCCCTGCCCCGCAATGAGAACAATGCCCTTGTCGGAGAGATCGTACGGATAGACCATTTCGGAAATCTCATCACCAACATAACCCGCGAGCACCTCGGCCCGTTTCTCGAATCGAACGACCTGACTATTAGGATCGGGGGCCTCGTCTTACATAACGTGAGCACCACGTACAGTGACGTGCCTGAAGGTCAGCCCCTTGCCCTTATAGGGAGCTCCAACGCACTGGAAATCGCCGTTAACGGGGGTAATGCGGCCCATGATCTTGGTGAGGAATCCAGGGTAGGCACCACGGTAATAGTGCGTTTCGGAAACTCAACAACTCATTGAAATCAGAAATCCTTTGGTGGTAATAGATTTATGCCGTCTGCACGGAATGATGGAATTGTGGGCGAAGACCCTGAGCTCTATGTCCTCTTGAATCGCTCCTTTATCCGCTGGATATGGCCCCTGCCCAATCCCTTTACCTCACAACCCAGCTCAAAGAACCTCTCTATTTTTTTGTCATCCAGAATACCGAAACAGTCTACCACTGCCAGGGGCTCACCGGCCATGCTGACCATATCATCCGGCTCAAGCTCCAGGTAGTCCTTGTGCCGAACGGCGAGAACCACTGCATCGGAGCCTTCCATGGCCTCAGGCAGGTCCGGGCAGATTCTCAGGTCTTTGAGGTACTCCTGATTCCTGAAAAACCGGGAGCGACTCTCACCTACAGCCGGATACGTATCCTGGCTCTCGAACTCCCACCAGTGCTCAACGTAGGGATCGTGAATCTTGATCTCTGCACCCATCTCGGCGAGCTTTCTGACGACCAGCTCCGAGCCGCTGTACCGCGTATCTCCCACATCCTCCCGGTAGGACGCACCAAGGATTGTTATCTGAGCGGCCGCAACGATCTTGCCCATGTTCCGAAGGGCATCCCGCACAAGCTGCGCCGCATGGAGGGCCCTCGTGTCATTGATATTAATGGCCTCAGGGGTGATCCTGAATATATCGGTTTCAAAGCCAAGCAAGTGCCGGTATGCCCAGACCCCAAGGCCGCCGTCTTTGGGCAGGCAATACCCGCCAATCCCCGGCCCGGGGAATATGATATTGCTGTGGGTGGGCCTCACTTTAATGGCGTTGATGACCTTGATCAGGTCAATCCCGTTCGTCTCGGCAAAGAGGCTCCATTCGTCCAAGAAGGCAAGGATCGTGGCCCGGTAACTATTTTCAACAATCTTACAGGTCTCGCTCTCAATCGGTCGCTCCAGAACCGTTAATGGATAGTTATCAACGTCAAGGACATCGCTCAAAAACCTGACTACCCTGTCCTCACTTTCCTTATTGACACCGCTGCAGACCCGCCAGAAATTCCGGATGGACTTCACATACTCTCGCCCCGGCATCACCCGTTCAAACGAATGGGCGATGAGGGGTTCCTCTTTAATCCCTCTCTTCTTGAAGGCCATCTTGATAATTGGATAGGCGATATACTCGGTTGTTCCCGGAGGCACGGTCGTTTCGATGAGGACGAGGCAGGTTGGTTCAATCAGATTCCCGATAATCTTAAAACTCTCCTCAATGGCGCTCATCTCCGCGTGGCCGCTGTGAAGATTTCCCAGGTCCTCCTTGATGAAATCGCACTGGACATCGAGCACCAGAACATCTGCCAGTTTTAGCGCATCGTATGAATACGTGGCCGTTAAGGTCTTTCTTTCCTTGACCCCGCGCTCGATCAGTTGCTGCACAGCCGGATCTTCCGCGCTCACAGGCGAAATACCCCTGTTGAACAAGGGGATCTTCCAAAAGCTTCGCGTGCTCGGCCTTTGCATGCCGATCACGAACTTATCGGGCTCTCCGGTCTCCTTGTCCACGCTATCGGCAACAACCGCTGCCATAACCGCACCGACGAACCCGAGCCCCATAACAACGACGATTTCCTTTCCCTTTTCTCGCTGGCTCTCGGCAATCTTGGCAAGCCTCTCAAATTCCCGCTCGAAGTCATCCTGCTGGGGAAGTGGAAACCTTTCTCCATCCGGGCTGATCGAATATTCCATGCTAACTCCTTTATGTAAGTGCCTAAGGTTATAAGTGCCTGAAGTGCCTAAAGTGCCTGAAGTGTAAAGGTACTCTGCAATTCCTAGGGCCACCCCTTCACTGAAACATAACGTTAGCTCACTTTAGTCACTTTAGCTCACTTCAAACGTAATCTTGCCTAATTTCTCCATCAACTCCCTGGTGACCGCTTCCACGCTATTCCTGCCATCCAGCTCAACAATAGCCGGAATACCGCTCTTGCTTGTCAGGTCCCTGAAGTATTCCACGGCAGACCGGGTACCGGTCTCGGTGTCGTAGTAGATGTCGTGCCTCTGATCAATTGCCACCTCGTCTTGATCATCATCCCTTTTTCTCAACTCCCCGCCGCATACCCTGCACCTGTCTCCGTCCGGTTTGATTGCATCGATATTGATATTGTTCGGGTGGTTGTTGTCATTCACACAGAGTCTGCGGCCCATGATCCTTTTCTTGGCAACATCCCTGTCCAGTACCATTTCAATAAGCACATCAACACTGATTCCCTCCTGGGACAGGGCCTCGTACAACTTGACGGCCTGATTTCGGTTTCTCGGAAAACCATCCAGGAGCCAGCCCGATGAGCAGTCCTTCTCCTTGAGCCTGTTTAGGACCATGGGAATGGTTACATCGTCCGGTACCAGCTCCCCCTTATCGATGTAGGACTTGGCCTCTTCCCCGAGCTCCGTCCCTTTTGCCATATTCTCCCTGAATATCACCCCCGTTTCGATGTGGGGCACTGCATACTGTTCCTTTATGATCGCACCTTGAGTCCCTTTTCCGCTGCCATTCGGCCCAAAAAACAGCATGTTCATCACTCACTCTCCTTTGAGTATCTTGAGCAAAAAATCGGGAAACCGAACGATCCGGTTATTTCTATCCAGACACGCATGTACGGTATAACCCTCCACAATCCTGTCCCCTTCCCTGTAAATGACATAATCAAATCTACTGCTCGCCCGTTTCACAAAACCAACCCTCGTCTCAATGGTCAGCAGATCATCGTAGGCAGCAGGTTGAGCGTATTTGAGATAGGCCTCTGTGGCCGGCAGAAAAAACCCTCTCCTCTCAACCTCCCGGTATGTTATGCCCTGGTCACGCAACGCCTCAGTCCTTCCTATTTCAAACAGTCTGAGATAGTTGGAATAGTAGACGATAGCCATTGAGTCGCAGTCACCGTAGATAACCCGGTAGTACGCAACACTCTTCTTGTCATTCATTCAGCGCCCTCTCTCTGCATATCTCAACAGCAGGTTTTTCAACTCCTCATAGGTGCCCACAACGGGGTATTGGTGGAACTCATCCTTTACCCTTTCAGGGGGCCTAAACAGTATGCCGTGATCTGCGGCGCCGAGCATGGTGGTATCATTATAGCTGTCGCCGACGGAGATGACCGCAAAGCCTAAGCCCTTCAGTGCCTCCACCACGTGTCTCTTGCCGTCCCGCTGTCGCAGCCGATAATCGGCTATGGTACCGTCGGGATCGATAATAAGGGAGTTGCAGAAAAGGGTGGGTCTTCCGAGTTTCTGCAAGAGGGGATCCGCAAATTCAACAAAGGTGTCGGACACAAGGATGAGCTGAAAGGTCCCTCTCAGCCATGCCAAAAACTCCAGTGCCCCATCCAGGGGTTCCATAGACCGGATTACCTTTTGGATGTCGGTGATCTTGAGGTGGGCCCTCTTGAGGATCTCGAGCCTCCCCCTCATCAACTGATCATAGTCGGGCACATCCCGTGTGGTCAGCAGGAGTTCGTCGATTCCCGTCTTTTCTGCCACATTGATCCATATCTCCGGCACAAAAATCCCTTCCAGATCGGGACAAACAATATACATTTAGATACCTGTCTTCCTTTCTACCCTGTAAAGCACCGTCTTTGCAACGACGACGTCCAGCTGATCTATGATCTTTAGGGATTTTCTGACATCGCTCTCCTTTGCCTCGTGGGTTAGCATTACGACCGGCACAGACCCGTGGGCCCCCCTCTTTTTTTGAATTACCGAGGCAATGCTGATATTATTTTCGCCGAGAACACCGGATATCCTGGAGAGCACGCCGGGCCTGTCCACCGCTGAAAATCGAAAATAGTACTCGGTAGTCACCCGATCCATTGGCCTCAGAGACAACTCCCGAGCGGGAGAACGCGCAAAAGACAGCGGCGAAACCCTCCGTGAAATACCTTTGATGAGGTTTCTGGCTATGTCCATGAGATCAGACACAACGGCGCTCCCGGTCGGCCGCCTCCCGGCACCGAGCCCATAGAAGAGCGTGGGTCCGACAAAGTCACCTTCAATATACACGGCGTTATAGGCCTCATTGACGTTTGCCAGGATATGATCCAGGGGAACAAAGGCGGGGTGCAACCTGGCCTCAATCTGGCCGTCCACCTGCCGCGCAATTGCCAAGAGCTTCACACAGTAGCCAAACTCGCCGGCAAACCGTATATCCTCAAGGCAGACATTGTCAATCCCCTCCTTGTACACATCCTCATACGTGCACGGGTACCCGAAAACCAGAGAGATGATGATGGTCAGCTTATGGGCAGCATCACTACCATCGATGTCAAGCGTTGGATCCGCCTCCGCATAGCCCAGTCGCTGGGCAAGCGCCAGCGCCTCGTCAAAGGACAGCCCTTCTTGCGTCATCCTGGTTAAGATGTAGTTCGATGTTCCATTCAGGATCGCCAGTACCACCTCAAACTGGTTTGCTGCAAGGCCCTCCCTCATAGCCCGGATGATAGGGATACCTCCCCCCACACTCGCCTCAAAGGCAATATCAACACCGCACCGTGCCGCTGTCTCAAACAACTCCTTACCGTGTTGGGCGATGAGTGCCTTGTTGGCCGTAACCACATGCTTGCCCCGCTCCATGGCCATGGTAATGTATTCCTTGGCCTCATCACAGCCGCCCATCAGTTCAAGGACGACATCGATCTCAGGGTCATCGATTATCTCCATTGCATTGGTGGTAAGCAAGGCGGGATCCACCTGAACTCCCCGGTCCGTTTCTATATCCAGGTCTGCGATCTTTTTCAGAACAATCGTTGCGCCAACCCGGTCCTCTATCAGTTCCCGGTTCTTGACCAGAACTTCTACGGTCCCTGCCCCCACGGTCCCATACCCTATTAAGCCAACCCTTATCTGAGACATCTTATGCTCCTTGCCCTTCATTGCCTGCACCATTTCGATGGTGCGCGCCCCTCAGCAGCCACCTTCAGGTGCTCTACAGGACCTTCTTGATTCCCCGTACAGCTTGGTTAATCCTGTGTTTGTTCTCGACCAAGGCAAACCGGACATACCCCTCACCGTATTGCCCGAAGCCGATACCTGGGGAAACAGCTACCTTGGCCTCCCTTATGAGCAGTTTTGAGAATTCCACAGAACCCATCTTCGAAAACCCCTCCGGTATCTTCCCCCAGACAAACATGGTGCCCTTCGGCTTGTCTATCTCCCAGCCCATACGGCCTAAGCCGTCGACCAGGGTATCCCGCCTCTCCCGGTATACGTCTACTATCTCCCTCACACAGTCATCGGGTCCCTTCAGGGCGATGATAGCCGCGATCTGGATGGGCTGAAAAATGCCATAGTCCAGATAGCTCTTAATCCTCCTCAGGGCTGCCACTATTTCCCTATTACCAACGCAAAACCCCACCCGCCAACCAGGCATGGAATAACTCTTGGTCATAGAGTAGAATTCCACACCCACATCCTTAGCCCCGGGCACCTGGAGAAAACTCGGAGGTTCATAACCGTCAAAGGCCAAATCGGCATAGGCAAAGTCATGGATAACCATCATTTCATGCTCTTTGCAGAACTCCACTATCTTCTTGAAAAACTCGATATCCACCACACCGGTCGTTGGGTTATGGGGATATGAAATGATCAACATCTTCGGTTTCGGCCATGTCTGCTTGGTTGCCGTCAAGAGATCTTCAAAGAAATCCCGGTCAGGTCCGATCGGAATCCCGCGGAGGTCACCGCCTGCTATAACCACAGAGTAGGGATGAATGGGGTACGTAGGATCGGGCGCAAAGACCACATCACCGGGGCATATTACGGCCAAAACGAGATGGGCGATCCCTTCTTTTGCCCCGATGGTAACGATAGCCTCCTCTTCATGGTCTATCTCAACCCCGAAACGAACCTTGTACCAATCGGAGATGGCCTCCCGAAGTTTAGTAATTCCCCTCGAGGCGGAATACCGGTGGTTCTTGCTCTTTTTTACTGCCTCTATCATCTTGTCTACGATGTGTTTCGGTGTCGGCAGATCGGGATTGCCCATGCCAAGATCAATAATATCTTCACCCATCCGCCTCGCCTCCATCTTAAGCTCATCAACAGTGGCAAATACATATGGAGGCAGTCGATCGATCCGCTGGAATCTACTCATTATATGCACCCCCCTTGACAGCAACCACCCCTAAAAAGGGTGGCTTGGTTTTAACCCTAAAAGGATCCTTAATCTCTCACAGAGCTCACTGAGTGCTCAGAGAATAAAAATTTCTCATGCTACACAAGAGATTGCTTACCTTGCCCCTCTGGGGCGTGCAATCACGCTACGCGGGATTGTGTATGGGAGAGGTTTCAAAAGGAAAAAAGAATGCATTCTTTTTTCCTTAAAGACCTTCTCCCATAAAACGGTAAGCAATCATTCCGTAGTTATGTTACTCAGCGGCCTCTGCGGGCTCAAGCGACCCAAAGGGAGCGGGCGAGAGATAAAAATTCACAACCCACTCACCTGTATAACATAGCTTGGACCACCCCGCTTTGTATCGACATGGTTTATGGTATCAATTAAGGTCCTATTCTCATACTACACCAGGCAGGGAACAGTCAAAAACTTCTTTTGCGTGGCCCGTTTGGTTTCAAAGGCCTCTTCCCCTCCCGTGAGACCTTTTTCTGCTGACGAAACCTTCTCCTAATAAGCAGAAGGGTTGTTCTCTCCCGGTAGTAACATTAAAATAGAACTTGCATTTCTTCAAGAGATTAGGTAGCAGAGAGGTGACTTTTTAAACGATTGGCTCAGTGAAGCCATGGTGCCACGGCCCGCCGGGGACAGATTGTCTAGACGGGAAAAGATATGGTATATTGGCTTTTACGATCTTAACCTGTCGGATCCGATCGTTGGTCCCCCGGTAAAATACCCACTTTCAAGGTTCGCGGAAGGACAACAGTGATGGCAAAGGGGAAAAGAAAGGACAGATACGCGGAAGCAGGGGTAGACATAGAGGCTGGCAAGAGGTTCGTTGAGAGTATAAAGCCGATTGTCAGCAAGACCTTCAAATCGAATGTTATGAGCGACTTGGGTGCCTATGCTGCCCTTTACTCCCTCAATGTGGAGAATATGAAAAAACCCGTTCTCGTTTCCTCCACTGACGGTGTCGGCACCAAGCTCAAGATAGCTTTCATGCTCAATAAACACGATACCGTGGGAATAGACCTGGTAGCTATGTGCGTCAATGACATCATTGTGCAAGGCGCCACTCCCCTGTTTTTTCTCGATTACCTTTCAATGGGTAAGCTCAACCATGAAACGGCCGTACAGATAATAGAGGGAATCAGCACGGGCTGCGAACAGGCACGGTGCTCCCTTATTGGCGGGGAGACGGCTGAAATGCCCGGATTCTATTCGCCGGACGAATATGATCTAGCCGGTTTTATCGTGGGCTTAGTAGATGCCGATCAGATCATAGACGGCAGTGATACAGCTATCGGGAACCAGCTCATCGGATTGGCCTCCAGCGGGCTTCACAGCAATGGCTATTCCCTGGTGAGGCGCATCTTTTTCGATGGACTCAAGATGTCCGTGGATGATTATGTCGAGGAGTTCAGCAGGACCGTTGGGGAGGAATTGCTTGAGCCCACGAAGATCTATGTGGATACCATGAATCCCCTCATCAGGAACTTCCATATATCCGGCATATCCCACATCACCGGTGGCGGGATAAGCGAAAACCTCCCGAGGATACTGCCCGCCCACTGCCAGGCGATCATTAGCCGCTCCTCGTGGACGCCGCAACCTGTCTTTGGTTTTATCCAAAAGGCCGGAAGTATCAGCGAAGAGGAGATGATGAGAACCTTCAACAATGGCATCGGCATGATTCTTATCGTCGCCGAACAGGATGTCCAGGATGTCATTAATCAGATCAAGGCAATGGGCGAAACGGCCTACCGGATAGGGTGGATACAGCAAAGGGATCCCGAAGATCGTGCAGTGAGATTTGTGGATTGAGGTTGTACGGTTTGCCGGTGCTAATCAGCAGCTGCCTCCTCGGAATTGCCTGCCGTTATGACGGCGGGCACAGCAAGGTTCCAGAGATCGTTGCCAAGGCCCAGGAGCTGCATCTCATACCCATTTGCCCCGAACAGCTCGGAGGCCTACCCACACCGCGAAGCCCGGCCACCATCGTAAACGGTGATGGAAAAGCAGTCCTTGCGGGACACGGGCAGGTCATAAACTCGTCCGGCCAGGATGTGACACCGGCTTTTCTGAAGGGGGCCCGTGAGACCCTGAGGCTGGCAGAGATAAGCGGCGCTACAACGGCGCTCCTGAAAACCAAAAGCCCCTCATGCGGGCTGGCTACCCCCTATTGCGAAACAGATACCGGCTACGCGCTCGGCGTGACAGCAGCCCTCCTCACCAGTGCGGGTATTGAGGTGATTGAAATAGATCCGCAGAGCATCAAGAAGGGGTTCATTGAAGAGCTCGGCCTCCTATAGGGCTTTCGAGTATTACACTGGGTCCGCGGAATATTACCGAGATAGTATTCTGCGTGACGTGGTGCTTCGATTCGCAAATACAGTCACGTATTCTTGCGAACGGAATCGGAAGAAATGCTCACTCAGCACTAAGTCCTGAGTGAATAAATTCGTCATTGAATTTATGAATCGAAGGACTTAGCACTCGTCAGGGATATGGATGTCTTTTTTTCCAGCGAAGGGGGGCACCTTTAACAGGTAAGGGACTGCGGCAACTCAGAGGGTGAAATCAAACCTCTGCTCCTTTATTTCCCGCCCCCATTGCCTTACCTCATGCTCCTGACAAAGCCTGAAGCCTACGGACTCATAGAGATATCGGGCCGTATCCAGGCCTTCAAAGGTCCACAGGAAAACCCGCTTATAGCCAACCTCTTTGCAAAACTGGACCGATTTCCCCAAGAGGGCCTTGCCAATGCCGTTCCCCTGAAACGCGGGGGTAACGATAAACCACCGCAGCCTGGCACCCTGGTTTCCGGCATCGCTCCCGTCTATGGCCACGGAACCTGCAAAGGCCCCTGCCACATTCGCAACCCACAGCCCGTCCCGCCCTGGCTGGAACCGGGCAAGAAACTCCGAAAGCTCTCTTCCAACCTGGGTCTCGAAAGAGATATCGAGACCCCAGTTTTCGTGATAGTAAACGCCATGTACCTCCATTATCTTGCCTGCAACACCGGGAACATAGCCGGTAAACCGGACCTCGCTCATTGAGATAGGCATCACCCCTTCCAGCTGCCATCACAACACAGAGAAGACCCTGATCAGTCAACAACCACCCCTAGAAAGGGTGGCTTGCTCTTGACCCTAAAAGGGTCTTTGATCTCTCACCCCAGTACGATGCACGGCACCTACGGGGCAGGCAGAGCACCCAGAGTACTCAGAGAATCAAGATCTTCTCAGGATACACAAGAGATTGCTTACCTTGCCCCTCTGGGGCGTGCAATCACGCTACGCGGGATTGGGTAAGCAATCATTCCGTAATTATTTTACTCAGAGGCCCCTGCCCGCCATCAGCTGCGCTTCAGGCGCTGGCAGGCGGGTCTGCGGGCTCGAGCGACCCTGAGCAGAGTCGAACGGGTGCGGGCGAGAGATAATAAGGCAAAACCCACTCACCTGCATAGCATAGCTTGGATCACCCCGCTTTGCAGCGGGATGATTTATGGTATTAATTAAGATCAGCGCTATACCCTGATCGAACGACCACCTCATTCGATTCCGGCTGCTCGCCATGAACCATCTGAAGTGATTCCTACAAAGATGCACTTACCGCCCGAGATCGAGGGTTTAAAAGGTTCCTATCCGTAGAGATATGCCTTGGCCGTGGTCTTTTCGTCCAACACACCGTCGATTCTCTCCTGGATCTCTTGGCGCTCAGGATTCGCCTCCCATGCCCTCCAGTCCTCAAGGCTGTTCCAGGTGCTGATCACCAAGAACTCGTCAGGATCGCTCACACCCTTCAATGTCTCACCCGAGATATACCCCCCTTGACCCATGGCCCTGGTTCGAAGCTCCATGAGCAATGGAAGCAGATCCTTTTCCTTGCCTTGAGCCAACTTCCTGGTAATGATAACCTTGATTGCCATGGTAACACACCCCCTTATGTATAAAAGGTTTGCCTTTGAAACTGCCCTGATTCTTAAATTACTCCTCCCTCAAGGATTTATCAACAGGGATTTCAGGCCCCTGCCTTTGGAGTCCGATTCAAGGATTCTTGGGGCTGCTCATTCCAAAAAAATCCCAAAAAGGGATGTTAATCCATGTGATAATGATTATCATCTCGGTTATAAACTTGATGACTTCGTAAAAAGTCGGAAATGACCATTTTCCGTCATTCCGGCGAAAGCCGGAATCCAGTCTTTTCAGTTAGTTACAGAGGTTCTGGACTCCGGTTTTCACCGGAGTGACGACTTTTTGCGAGTTCATCAAACTTCGGTTATAAACTTCTTGACAGGGTTGCAAACGCAATAGAAAATAAATGATTTAGTGAGTATTTGGCAGAGAGAACAATGATCGGCATATCAAAACTCTATTGCGGAACGGTTGAGGCATCGGATCCGCTCAGATATGGCAGGCATTCGAAAAGCCTGCCGGCTCATCTGCTTCAGTTTTCTTCCGACAAGAAACCCGTGGTCGTGTGGAATTGCACGAGGGCCTGCAACCTGCGCTGCATCCACTGTTACGCCCGGGCCGTGCATCGCAGCAACGAAGGTGAGTTACTTACAGAGCAAGGCCTTACCCTCATTGATGATCTTGCCTCGTTCGGGGTGCCGGTTCTGCTCTTCTCCGGAGGAGAACCCTTGATGAGAGGTGATTTGATCAAGCTGGCCCGCCATGCTGCGGACAAGGGGATGAGGGTAGTAATCTCTACAAACGGCACCCTCATTACCAAGGAGAAGGCCGGGGCATTGAAAGATGCCGGTATCTCATATGCCGGTGTCAGCCTTGACGGACTGGAAAGGGTTAACGATGAATTCAGGGGTGTTAAGGGGGCCTTTCAAATGGCCCTGGACGGTATAAGGAATTGCCGGAATGCAGCACTCAAGGTGGGCCTCCGTTTCACCATGAATAGGTTGAACGCCGATCAGGTGCCCGGCATCCTTGATCTGGTGGAACAGGAGAATATCGAGCGGGTCTGCTTTTATCATCTGGTCTATTCCGGCAGGGGATCGGATTTGGTAGATCAAGATCTTTCCCACGGCGAGACCAGGCGGGTCGTGGATCTCATCATGGACAGGACTGCGGAGATGCATAAGAGGGGCCTGAAAAAGGAGGTCCTTACCGTAGACAACCATGCTGACGGCCCATACCTGTACTTGAGGATGCTCAAGGAACAGAACCCCAGGGCATCTGAAACCTTAGAGCTCCTCAAGATGAACGGAGGAAACAGCTCCGGGGAGGGGATCGCTTGCGTCAGCTGGGACGGTCAGGTGCATGCAGATCAATTCTGGCGCCAGCACTCCTTCGGCACGGTACTTTCCAGACCGTTCAGTGAAATATGGCCTGATCTCTCAAATCCGCTCATGGCCCAGCTCAAAGATAAGAAGCGACATGTTACAGGCAAATGCGCCCGGTGCAGGTGGCTCGACACATGCGGCGGCAACTTTCGGGCCCGCGCTGAGGCGATAACCGGAGATATATGGGGAGAGGACCCGGCCTGCTATCTGACCGACGAAGAGATAGGGGGATCATAGATTCGTTTAGACATGAAAAAGAGACTTATATCCTTTTTTGCATCAGTCAGGCTCACGATCATTCTCTTGATTATGATCGCCCTTGTCTCCATTCTGGGCACGGTTATTCCCCAACAGTATGGCCCGGGCGACACGGTCACGCATCTGAGCCCAAAACTGGTCGATATCTTCAAATCCCTTCAGCTCTTTGATATCTACCATTCCGTCTGGTTCATTGTTTTGATGTGCCTGTTGTACCTCAATCTGATAGCCTGTTCCATCAAGCGGTTCCCCACAACATGGAAGCTCTTCACTACCAGACCTTCCCTTGACAGGAGCAAGCCCTTTGAGGATCTGCCCCCTGATAACATCGTCATGATTGAGGGAAACCGGAATGAGATAACCTCTACGGTGGAACGCCTTCTCCAGAAAAGACTGAAACGATTCAGAAAAAAGGACACAGACGAGGCCACCACCTTTTACGGAGAAAAGGGGGCATTCTCCGGTTTCGCGGCTTATGTCATCCATGTCAGCATTTTGGTTGTAATTGCCGGCGCGCTCATTGGCTCACAATGGGGCTTTAAGGCCTTTGTCAATATTGCCGAAGGAGAATCTACCGATAGGGTCTATGTGGAACGGCAGAGTGGCTTAAAGAAACTGGATTTTACGGTTCGGTGCGATAAATTCTCTATAGCATACTATGAAAACGGAATGCCCAGAGAATATCGGTCAGACCTCAGCTTCCTGAAGGAGGATACGGTGATTCTTCAGGGGCCGCTCCGTGTCAACCATCCTATTACCGTCAACGGTATCAGGTTCTACCAGGCAAACTATGGGGCCATTCCCGGCGGCAAGGTGCATATAACCATAACCAAGGCGAACAGGCCACAAACACACATGACGGTTTACCTGAAGGATTCCTTCTCTCTTCATGGTGATGCGGCAAAGGTAACGGTTGAGAGGATAGAAGAGAATCTGATGTCCATGGGCCCTGCCGTGCTCTTGACCGTTCACTCCCCCGACGCCACCTTACAGTTCTGGGTGTTTAAAGGCATAGAGAAAATGAAACGGGCTATTCCTGACCTGCTCGACAAGGTGCCCAAGTTCAACCCGGGCCGCTACAAACCATACTATTTCGAGCTCAATGGTATCGAGCAGACCTTTTACACAGGTCTCCAGCTAAGCCACGATCCGGGCGTCTCCGTCGTGGCAATCGGTGCCTTTCTCATCGTAGCCGGATTCCTCGTAACCTTTTTCTCCTCCCACAAGAGGTTTTGGGTCAGAGTGGATGAGGCCGAGGGGAAAACCAGGATAATGGTGAGTGCCAGGAGCAACAGAGACCCTGTCGGGCTCAAGCGGGAAACGGAATATCTCCTCAGGCATATTGCCGCCAGGGATACTGCGAGGTTAGCATGATCATCAACACGACCATCCTGAGCTGGGTAACCTTCATCTATTTCGGCTCAGCCGTCTTCTATATCTTCAGACTTGTTACGGGAAAGGGATTTTGGGGCACCCTTGCCTCGGTCACTGCCCTTGTGGGGCTTCTCGCCCAAACCGCCGCCTTGATCATTCGGTGGTTTGAATCCTACGAGCTGGGAATCGGGCACGCGCCCCTGTCGAATCTCTATGAATCCCTCATCTTCTTTGCCTGGACCATCGTGCTCCTTTACCTCATCGTAGAATGGCGGATCAAGAGCAAACATGTGGGTGCCTTTGTGATACCCTTTGCCTTCCTGTCCATGGCCTTCGCATCGTTTTCGCCAAATGTCAACAGCAGGATTCAGCCACTCATCCCCGCCTTACAGAGCAACTGGCTGATAAGCCACGTTATCACCTGCTTTTTCGGATACGCGGCTTTCACACTGGCCTGTGGCCTGGGATTTATGTATCTGATAAAGGGACTTGAAAGGGCAGGAAACGCAGGGTCTTTCCTCCGCCTTTTACCGCACCGGGAAATCCTGGAAGAACTCACCTATCACAGTGTTGTTATCGGGTTCATCTTCCTGACCCTCGGAATTATCACCGGTTCGGTTTGGGCCTATTCCGCATGGGGTTCGTACTGGAGTTGGGACCCGAAGGAAACCTGGTCCCTTATATCGTGGCTCGTTTACGCGGCAATGCTCCATTTTAGATTCGTGTGGGGTTGGAGTGGCAAGAAGCTGGCCATCATGAGCCTCATCGGCTTTGCTGCCGTGCTGTTCACGTACTTCGGCGTTAACCTTCTCCCCGGCCTGCACAGTTACTTTTAGGGGGTTACCAGGCACCAACCACCCTGAAGAAGGGTGGCTTGATTTTGACCCCAGAAGGATCCTTAATCTCTCACCCCAGTACGATGCACGGCACCTACCCCAGTACCATCTCCCGGAGCTACGGGGCGGGCGGGGCAGGCAGAGCCCACTGAGTGCTCAGAGAAAAGCTTCGGATTGCTTAAAAGGCCCGCGCAGCGGGGACCCCGATGACTTGCATCGGGAGAATGGAGAGCCCTCGCGGCAAGAAATAAGCTCGCTTATTTCTTGCCGTAGGGGTCTCTCCAAATACTTTTAAGCGATCTATCACCATCAACTGGTTCATTTTTGTAACTCTGAGTCCTCTGCGGGCTCGAGCGACCCTGAGCAGGCTCGAAGGGGAGCGGGCGAGAGATAGAAAGGCAAAACCCACTCGCCTGCATAGCATAGCTCGGACCACCCCGCTCAGTAGCGGGATGGTTTATGGAATTAACTGAGGTCTTGACGTATGACGATGATCAGATCTCTGTTTTTCTGGGTATTCTTCGGCATATTCAACACC
>DATKZQ010000108.1:0-23052 GCA_035527895.1 Desulfatiglandales bacterium | reverse complement strand
TATGAATATGTAGAAAATACCTCTAAGATTTGTCTTGAACTCCTAAATGACACTGGCCTCTTTTTTGAGCCATGAGCGATTATACCTGAGACGGGCATATATGAAAAGCATATATTCTTAGAGACGGCTCTCTGGTTCCGGTGGGTGGGAGGGCGACTCGACAGGGAGGATTTGAGATGTTCAAGGAGAAGAAGGATGCTTATCGCGGATCGACGGCTCTCCGCGCCGTTTGGCCGCGAGATGAACCGTCTCGCTGGTTATCTATTCTCATAATTCTTTGGACACCACTTGGATATCTGATCGTGGTGACCAGTCAATCTTCTCCCAAAAAGCTTTCCCTTCTCTATTTGTGTGAAATACGAACAGATGGCATTTCTGGATACCATCATTTCTGAGGGATTCCATACATCTCTCAGCAAGCTTTGTTCCTATGCCTCTTTTCCGATGGGACTCTTTGACAGCTAAATGGTGAAGGTACCCACGTCTTCCATCATGCCCGCATAGCGCTGCACCAATAATATGGTCATTTTCCTTTGCCACAAAGCTCATGGCAGGATTGCGAGCCAGATATGATTTAATGCTTTCTTGTTCATCAGCGCTACTCAAACCAACATTTTCGGATACCTTCCAGAGGGCGATCACTTCGTCATAGTGATCTATGGTCATTGGTTCAATCGAAACTTTCATACGTATTCATCCTACAGATAACACCGAGCTGAGCCGCGGGGCTCAGAGTAGCTGTACCTCTGTCGGCTCCAGTGAGTGGTAAAGCGGATGCTTCGCCCTATGAAGCGTGTTGTTCATCATCGCTTGCTTGTGTCCAGGTCTTTAAGTGGGGGATCCACCGCGGAACATGGGCCTTATAATTCCGATATTCATTGCCGAATCTCTTTTCCAAGCCTTTCTCCTCGATAAGCGGAAAATAGATTGGGTTACCAATGAAGAAGACCATCATCCATATGGCTATGGGCCAAGATTGCAGCAGCACTGCCTCAGCGAGGAGTATGAGCAACACCCCAGTGATCATGGGGTTTCTAATATAGCGGTAAGGACCTCGGACAACCAGCTTTTTCGGAGGGTGCCACGGAGCGGGAGTCCCTGCGCCAAACTTCATGAAAAGTGTGGCCGACCAGGCACACAAGACAAGGCCAACGCTCGCTGGCAAGAGGGCTAGCCAGAACCAGATCTGTGCGGGAGAAACTAAGCCGGCTGCAAATCTCGAGTCTTGTGTAATCAGTAGAATAGATGCAGGTATAAACACAAGCACTGTGCCTGGCAACACGATAATCGTTTTCACGAGCCCCCAGTGCATCTTTGACACCTATGACATTACTTGCACAAGATCGTCGCCTGACGATGAAGTCACCTGCCGGTTACATTCGTAACGGTCCAGTACGGCTTTTGACGGTAACCCGCAAGCTCCATCCGGTCAGGGCAGCGCATGCTTATATGAATAATCTGGCAGTATGATCGGCGGCGGTCCTAACACCTAATTCTGCCTTCTTCCTTATTATTCCGCTCAATGCCTTCATTGCCCACTAGCTGAGCGGGGCGCTTCCAGCGAGATCTGCTTGAGCATGGATCGCATTACGGGGAAAAACATCCGGATTCGGCTTCACCGCCGGGCAACGCGAAGCGCCGCCTAATGTAAAGCTCACCTGAAGCTATGGAGCGGAACGGAATAGCGCTCAGGTACAGCGCCTTGTTGGCCTATGCCATTGTTTTTCTAGCTGATTTAACTTCGTAAAGGGCTTGGTCTTCACAGACTTGCATTTGACCTGAATTGTCAGCTTCCATTTTCTCGAATATCAAATCCGTATTTATAAAGAGATTGCTGCTCTCTTTTTTTAAGTATCGCGCAGCCATACGACAGTATTCAGGATCGATGTCAATGCCTATACTGTTCCTTCCATATCTTAGAGCAGCTATCATTGTTGTCCCGGTACCGCAGAATGGGTCTAAAACCGTATCTCCATGAAAGGAAAACATCCTAACCAATCGGGTTGCAAGCTTAAGAGGAAAAGGGGCGGGATGATTTCTGGTAGATGCACCGGTGATATTCCATATCTGTTGAAACCAACTATTGAAATCCTTTTTTTCGATTTTACTCAGTTTTCTCTGTTCCTCAGTCGGCTTTCGATAGCCTCCTGGCTTTCTCTGCATCAGAATAAATTCCATGTCGTTTTTTATGATAGCGTTAGGTTCATAGGGTTTTCCCAAAAATTTCGAGCCATTTTCCACTTCAAAGCTGGCATTTGCAATTTTATGCCAAATAATTGGATTTAAGTTATCAAAGCCGATTTTCCGGCATAATACGCATATATCCGCATGCAATGGAAAAACAAGATGACGCCCAAATCGTCTTCTTGAAACGCATACATCACCAACAACGCATACGAGCCTCCCACCTGGAACTAATATCCGAAATACCTCGCTCCATACTTTCTCAAGCTCACCCAAAAAAGATTCATAGTCATTGATGTGCCCCAATTGATCTGGATTATCATTATAACGCTTCAGATTCCAATATGGGGGCGAAGTAACGACGAGGTGAATGGATTCATCACCCAAGAAGGACAAATCTCTTGCATCACCGTTAATTAGCTTTTGAAATGTTTTATCTATATTGCTTTTCATATGAAGGCTCCAACGTGAGAGACAAGAGATCTGAGGAAAATTGAAAATGAGAGATCATTTGCTGGTTCCTTGTAGAGGCCTGTGAGCCCTGTTTGGCTATCAGATGTAATGAACGATGCCGCTGTGTAATGACGTTCGAGAACCAGCTTACTGCAGAAAAGTTCATACCTTTTCATATATGATGCTTCGACAAATTCCGGAAAAACTTTGAAATGTGGTTCTTTAACCCTCACTGGGCGATTTGAAGCAACACAATCCTCAAGCATAAAGAAATATCCTAGAAAAGGCTGAACCCCACCATTGAAAGCCCCTTCTCTAAAAGCTGTCCAAATATCAAGAGCACTACCCATTGCTTCTTCCGTTCTATTATTGAAATTGTTCCCAAAAGACGGCCCTACCTGAGATTTTGCTTCAATTGCTGCTATCAAATGCCCGTTCTTGACAACTATCAAATCCCACTCTTTGGTAGGGCGGAAGAAGCCAGGCAATTCAAGTAGTCTTTTTCTGAAAACACATCTTTCGTCCATCCCTGCATCAACAATTATTTCCGTGAAAAGATGAATAAAGCCATCCATCTGAGCACCCCCGGTCACAGCACTCCTCAACCCGGCGTCTGAAACACCTCTTTTCTTCTGTTTTTCCCTTTGCGCTTTACGTGTCTGCCAGTAATGAGCAACTGCAACGGATATATGCTCTTCTATATTATCAATAAGTTTGGTCATAATCACCTCCTTTTCAAATCAATTTTTTCAGACCAACGAACCTGAAATCAGCGGAGGTTAACAGCCATCAGCTGGAGTGGTTTGTGTACTGCCGGTATGCGCGTGAACCTTTCGGCCCTGAGCTCAAGGTCGAAGGGCTTGTGGGGTGACCCGCTTTCCCTAAATCTACGGCGAGGCAGGGAAGCCTCATGCATGTGAACCCTGTTAGTGAAACTATACACTGACACAAATGCTAGCCGAAGGCAAGGGCGGAACCGCGAGGGACCGTCTGAAGGAAGCCTGGACGGGACTGAAGGATC
The DNA here is from genome assembly GCA_035527895.1 of Desulfatiglandales bacterium. Taxonomy (GTDB): domain Bacteria; phylum Desulfobacterota; class DSM-4660; order Desulfatiglandales; family B25-G16; genus JADFWK01. Next base: position 19,394 of record DATKZQ010000108.1, on the reverse strand, counting down.
AAGGTCTTTTGTCTGCCAAAGAACTGTGGATGACCATTCATTATCCCGCTACGGCCCGGCAGGCTCTGGGAACTGCCCGGTGCGCTTGCCCGCCTTTGGAGGAAACCCACATGCGGGGCTAGTCCCGCCATAGCATTTGCGACGGCGGGTGGTGTGGTGAGGGGGAGTCGGAAGCTCACCTTTACGCGATTGCCCAGCCTTATAATGCAAATAGCTTTTGCAAAACAGAAATAACTTCTAACTGCGTTTCTGGGTTAATAGTGCCAAGTTTCTTGATCAGTCGTGTTTTATCTATTGTTCGTATCTGATCTAAAACGATTTGCCCCTTCTTCTTTTTGAATTGGCATGTTACTCGTGTGGGATAGTCCTTCCCGGCTGTAGTCATCGGGGCGACCATGACGGTGCGAATATGTCGATTCATTTCATCAGGCGAAATAATCAGGCAAGGTCTGGTTTTTTGAATTTCAGAACCAACAGTGGGATCAAGATTTATCAAAAACACATCGAATCGATTAATTACCATTGCCATTCTTCTTCATCCCAAGAATGTGAAATGCTCTCATCTGCATTCACCAGCGCGTCATCACCCTTCTCAGCCATTGTTTTGAAAGCATTTTCCCAACCTGTTCTGGGATTTGAGATAGGGCGAATAACGATTTGATCTTTCTCTACCTCAAGCTCAACGTCATCCAAAATTCCAGTTTGCTCAAGCAACGTTTTTGGAATACGGATACCTTGGGAATTACCTATTTTTACAACACGAGCTCTCATTATTTTTCCCTCCTTGACTAAAGAGTAATTACATTGTAATTACTCTTATCTCGAAAGTCAAGAATCCAGAAGGTAGCATATCGTTTTTCTCGATGGCAAACGGTGCGGCCCGGTTGCCTCCTTTCGCAGCAATACCCGCAGCCGTCACCTCAGAACGGATACTCACGTGGGGTGAGCTGCATGGTGATCCACCGCAGTTCGGTGAATTCCTCTAACCCGGCGCGACCGCCGAACCGGCCCCACCCACTGTCCTTGACGCCGCCAAAGGGCACCTGCGGCTCATCGGAGACCGTCTGATCATTGATGTGCACGATCCCCGATTCAATACGCTCGGCAAGGGCAAGGCCCTTTGCGACATCGCCGGTGACAACAGCCGCTGAAAGCCCGTAGGTCGTATCGTTTGCTACGGCCACGGCCTCGTCTTCGTCTTTCACCTCAATCACCGAGACCACCGGGCCGAAGGTCTCCTCACACGAAAACGGGGTGCCCTGTTTTACGTTGGTCAACACCGTGGGATAGTAACAGAGTCCCTCGGATGTACCACCGCACAGGATCTTGGCACCATCGCGGACGGCGGCATCCACGCTGTCTTTGACCTGGTTGAATTGCTGCTCATTGATGAGGGGGCCGATGATGGTGTCGAGTTCCTTGGGATTGCCGACCTTAAAGGTTGAAACCTTGCTGACGAATTTGTCGGTAAATTCCTTGGCAATCGGCTTTTCCACGATGAGCCGGCGTGTGGACATACAGATCTGCCCCTGATGGAGAAATGAGCCGAATGCCGCAGCGTTCACGGCCTGATCGATGTCGGCATCTCGCAGGATGATCATCGGATTCTGCCCGCCCAGCTCCAGGGCAACCCGCTTCAGGTACCGGCCTGCCTTTTCTGCGACCTGACGGCCGACGGCGCTCGAACCGGTCAGGTTGATACGGCGCACCTTCGGGTGTTCGATGAATTCGTCTCCGATAGCAGCGCTTCCCCCGGGTCCGTTGGTGACGAGATTCAACACACCTTTGGGAAAACCGGCTTCGTGAAAGACCTCTGCAATCACCACACCGCCTGCTGCGGCCGATTCGGTGGAGGGCTTGAGGATGGCCGTGTTTCCGTAGGCAATGGGCATGCAGATCGAGCGGAGCGAGAGGATGAGCGGTGCATTCCACGGTGCGATACCGGCCACCACACCCACGGGCTGGCGTATGGCCATATAGAAGGCGCCCGGCAGATCGGCAGGGATGATTTCACCGTTGGCCTGGTGTGCCTGTGCTGCAGCCTCGCGGAGCAGCCCAGGGGTAAAGTGGGTCTGGAACATGGCAAACCCAAAGGTGCAGCCGGTCTCCTCGGCGAGGATCGGCACGATCTCCTCCTGTTTCTTCTCCAGTATGTCGGCGGCCTTTAAGAACAGGGCCTGGCGTTCGGCCGGGAGGGTGTGTGACCACCCGGGAAATGCCGCTGCTGCCGCGTCAACGGCACGCTTGGCATCGGCCCGTTTTCCCGCGGGGACTCGTGCAAATACCTCACCCGTGTAAGGGTTCAGATCGTCGTAGAGCTCGCCGTCGAGGGCGCCAACCCACTCACCGTTCATGTACATCTTGTATTGTCTTGCCATGGTGGTTCCTCCTCTCTAGGTGTTTTTCACACTATGTCATGGGTGACTGTTGCTGTGGCTTTATTCGCCTTCGCCAGAATACCCTGCAGTTTACTGCAGGGAGCTTCATTCACCTCTTTCCTCAAGTGGGTGAAGAGTGCTATGGGCCTGAAACAAACATAAAGGGGATAAAGGAGTTATCCGTTTGGCTCTTAGCACCATTGCTCTCGTTTTTGAAAGGTCTTCTTGATTACCGAGGAAATAGTAGCGCATGAGAGTGAGCAATTACTTGAGCGTGAGACCGAGAATGCTCTTTCGAGCTCTGCATGATGAAGGGAGAGTGAACGGTGGTCTCGCTCAAGCTGTGATGATGAAGATGTATTTAGCTCAAGATTATGCAACCTCTACCATATTCTCATGGTGTCCGCAAGAGGGGATGACCCCGCGGCAGAGCCGCAGGGGAATTCGAAATTCGAACCAATTCTAGTGCTGCAAATTCGAATGATCTGAAAACAGCTCGCATTTTTTCCAGCAGCCACCCCGCTATTCTTGGCTATTAGCTCGTCTGCAGTTGCCTGCTGTAGAGCAAAGGTTCCGATTTCCATGTTGGGAGGAGCCTTGTTTCCGGATGAACTTGATGAATACGGTTGAGCTTACTAACGGTTGACTATGCCCAGGCAACAGAGACTCGAAGCCCGATCCAATAGTACAGGAATTTTACTTCAAAAGTGATAGGCAAGGCTGAGGGCACCGAAGATATCAGCACTGTCCTGTCCATCGAATTCCTTCGTACGAAATATTTGGGTATAGCTGAATTGAAAACGGGCCCACTGGGCAGTCAGGCCTGCCTGAAGGTCACCCACGAACGGCTTCTTGTCAATGGAGTGGCTGTTGGAAAAGGTGTTACCATCAAGGAAGATATTCTGAAGGACAGCACGCCCTTCCAATCCTGCGAAAAGATACCATGTGAAGTCCTTCTGAAGGCGGAAATAACCGCTGCCAGGCAGACTTGGGCGGATGCGGGGCGGTCCGAAATCCTCATCAAGATGTGAGCCAAGCCGAAAGGTGAGGCCCGCGGCTGCGTAAGTAAATACGTTACCAAGACTGCCACCGAAGTGAGGGATCACATCGAACTCCAGGCCAAACACTGCATCCCGCCTGTCATAGCGCCGGGCCCGCTCATAATAAAGGACCGCCCCCGGTTCGTTATCCAGTTGATGGTCCCATCCCTGCGGAATGGGCAGGCCAAAAAGGGAATGCCAAAAGGTCTGCACATCCTCGGCGAATGAACACGGGCCGACCACACCGATTTCAAGTTCAAGCTTGTCATAGCGCTTACTGCCCTGGTTGGCTACGAGCCCAAAGCCTAGATAGAGCCAGCCTGCATAGGGCCGATCCTCCGGGATGAGCAGACGAGCTGCGGTATCTTCCGGGGTATAGATATTTTGCCCAATTGAAAGGCTGGCCCGCCCCTTGACGGCATCCTCAGGATGGCTCAGTGCCTTTTCGTAGCTGAACCACGGAAGTTTATCGGCCGCATCCGTGATCCATTGTATCGGCCTAGTCAGGCATTCTATGCGTGTTCCATGGGAGAAGTGCCTGTCCGTGCCGCCCCCAAAAAAATCATTCTGGAACTGGATGCCGATCACGTAGTCTGGGTCATCCGCAAAGGATGGGCCTGCCAATATACATGAGCATGCCGCAGCCATGCTGGCTATGAGTATCCGTGCGAGAAACATGGTTGTAATTCGTAATCGCTTTGCGATCCTTAGTCAAGGAGCAAAAACAGGGGAAAGACCTCGAATTATTGGGCCCTCGAAAAGGGCGGTTAAGAAGATCGGTTAATGTCTTGCGAAGAGCACAATTCGTTGAAAGGTGACGATATCAAGTGGATATTACACTATCGTGTATCATGGGTACCGGTGGCATAGTGAAGAGGCTTGGTCGCCCCATGTTGTCTCTCCAAACCGGGAATGGGAATGCGGTTACAGCGTCTTAAGGCCTTTTTTTCCGTGTTGGGTTCAGGGAGAGCACCAGGCGTTGCCGGCGATAAGAGAAGGGTAAGTTGAAATGAAATCACTCATACCGCAGGGCTTCGATCGGGTCCAATCGGGCGGCTTTCCGGGCTGGGGCGTAACCGAACAGAACGCCCACGGCTGCGGAAAACAGGAATGCAATGACTACAATGGTGGGGTCAAAGATAAAGGGAACTGAGAGGACACGAGCGCCTAAGGAGGCGGCTGCGAGGCCAAGGGTGATGCCCACCAGTCCGCCAAAGGAGGAGAGCACCACCGCTTCCACCAGAAACTGCATGAGCACTTCCCGCTCCAGGGCGCCGATGGCCAAACGGGTGCCGATCTCCCGCGTCCGTTCGGTTACCGACACGAGCATGATGTTCATGATGCCGATCCCGCCAACCAGCAAACTCACCGCGGCCACGGCGCCAAGCAGTGCGGTCAGCACGCGGGTGGTCCCGGTCAGGGTGCTCACGATCTCTTGCATGTCCCTCACGTTGAAATCGTCCTCTTTGCCAGCGGTGATATGGCGGCGTTCGCGCATCAATCGCTCAATATCCTGCTTGACCTTTTCGGTGGAAACGCCGTCGCGTGCCGAGACGTAGATGACACTGACGTCCGTGTTTCCTGCAATGCGCCGCTGAAACGCGCGCAACGGGGTGAGTACCAAGTCATCCTGATCCGTGCCGAAGCTGGACTGCCCCTTGGATGTGAGCACGCCGATCACCTTAAAGGAGATCTTCCCCAGGCGGATGGTGGCCCCCAGTGGGTCCTGTTTACCGAAGAGCTTATCGCGCACGGTAGAACCAAGGATACACACCGCCCTGCCGGCCCGCTCGTCTCCGGTGGTGAAGGTCTCTCCGGAATCAAGCGTCCAGTCCCGGGTCTGCAGAAAGGCGCTGGTGGTTCCGGTGACCGTAGTTGACCAGTTTTGATTTCCATAAATGGCCTGCGTGCCTTTGGATGCGCCCGGTGCCACGGCCGCCAGCCCTGAGATCTCCCGGTCGATGGCTGCGGCATCGTCCATCTTAAACAAGACCGCGGTTGATCTCATGCCCCCACGGCCGAAGCCCTGGCCGGGCCTCACCTGGAGCAGATTGCTCCCCAGTTTGGAGATATCGGAGGTCACCTTTGCGGTCGCCCCTTTTCCCAGAGTTACCATGGTGATGACGGCCGCCACCCCGATGACGATGCCCAGGATAGTCAGGGATGAGCGCAATACACTGCGGCGGATTTCCCGCAGGGCGAGTAAGATCGTTTCCCACAGCATTATGCAATCCCCCTTTGCTCCTCGGAGTCGATGAGGCCGTCGAAGAAGCGGATCGTGCGTTTCGCAAACGCTGCCATATCGGGCTCATGGGTCACCATGACCACGGTAATGCCGCGCTCACGGTTGAGGGCGGTGAGCAGCTTCATAATCTCGCGTCCGCGGGCGGAATCCAGGTTGCCCGTCGGTTCGTCGGCGAAGAGGGCCACCGGGCCCGTGACGATGGCACGGGCAATGGCGACGCGCTGCTGCTGCCCGCCTGACAGTTCGCCGGGCGTGTGCGTTTCCCACCCCTTGAGCCCGACAGCCTCCAGGGCCTGAAGGGCTCGGGCTCCCCGCTCCCGGGCAGGGGTACCGCGATAGATGAGCGGGAGTTCCACGTTCTCCAGCGCCGAGGTACGATTCAAAAGGTTGTACCCCTGGAACACAAAACCCAGGTAGTGGCGGCGAAGCAGGGCGCGCTGATCACGGGACAGGTTTCCGACTTCGATGCCTTCGAATAGATACGTCCCGGAGGTCGGTGTATCCAGGCAGCCCAGGATGTTCATACAGGTGGACTTGCCCGATCCGCTCGGCCCCATGACCGCCAAGAACTCGCCCGGATCGATGCACAGGTCTACGCCTTGCAGCGCCCGCATGGCAGCGAGCCCTGTGCCGTATACCTTGGTCACGCCCTTTAGCTCGATAAGGGGGCCATTGCCGGTGTGGGTGGAGTTTGTCTTGTTCATCGTCCCGTACCCACCGTATCGACTACCAAGGCCATCCCAGGTGTAACATCCCCACTCTTTATCTCGGTCACGACCCCGTCCGTGGCACCGGGCGTGACGGGAATGGCCACAGGCTTTCCATCCTGCAGCGTCCACACACGCTGTTGCTTTTTCATGCCACCGGCCCCTGCCATCCATGGGGGTGGGGCCGACGAGGAGCTCCTCCGGGGCCGGCGTGGAAGGAGAGAATTCACTAAATCCCTCCGCTGGGGAGAGGCCTCCTTCTCCTGGATCCGGGGGGTAAAGCGCAACGCGGCATTGGGCACCAGGATGGCGTTTTGGACCTTTTGCACCGTGATATCCGCCGTGGCGGTCATTCCCGGCCGCAGCGAAAGGTCGGAGTTGTCAAGGCTCAACACCGTTTCGTAGGTGACAACGCCGCTCGCGGTCGTGGCACCGTAGCGGACCTGGGTGATCCGCGCGGCGAACGTGCGATTCGGATAGGCGTCAACGGTGAACCTGGCCTCCTGCCCCTCCTTCACCTGGCCCACATCAGCCTCGTCCACGTAGACATGGAGCTCCATCTGGGTCAGATCCTCAGCCAGGGTAAACAGAACCGGGGCTTGCAGGGAGGCGGCCACGGTCTGGCCGGGTTCCACGTTGCGCACAAGAACAACGCCATTGATGGGGGAGCGGATGACCGCTTTTGCCAGATCGGTTTCCCTGGTTTCGAGGGTGGCCTGTGCTTCGGAGACGTCCGCTTTTGCGCCGGCCTCATTGGCCAGGGCCCTGTCAAGGGCCGCCTCGGCCGCTTCAAGATCATTTTGCGAGGGAACCTTGCCATTGCTCAGTTCCCGGACCCTTTGAAGCCGGTCGAGGTTGTTGCGGGCCTCCTTTACGGTCGCCTGGGCCTGAAGTACCTTTGCCTGGGCTGAATCCAATGCGGCCTTTGACTGCAGAACCTGGGCCCGGAGTTTTGAGGTGTCCAACCTTGCTAAGGCCTGGCCGACCTTGACCCGGGAGTTGTAGTCGGCCTCGACGCTCTGGATGATGCCGGACAGTTCGCTTCCCACGTCCACCTGGTTCTTCGGCTCCAGGGTGCCCGTTGCGGTCACCGTGACAATGATGTCGCCACGCTTCGCCTCCTGAGTTTTAAAAACATCCCCCGTTGAAGCTTGCGTCCCCTTCCAGATGACCACGGCTGTCACCGCCGCCACTGCGGCCAGAAAGGCCGCGGCGAGCCACCTTTTCAGGCGCTTTCTGTTGCGCGAGGACTGGTCAATGCCCAAGGTTTGGACAATGTCGGATTCCGGATTTGTCTTCGATGCCATTTCTTTTTTCCTTGTAACGATCTATGTTTTGTCGTCGGAGTTCAGGGAGGTCCATCCGCCTCCCAGGACCTTGTAAAGGCTGATCAGGTTGGAGGTCACTGCCCCATCGCTCTGGGCCAATTGGCTTTGCAATGACAAAAGCGAACGCTCCGCGTCCAGCACGACCTGAAAATCGATCAGCCCCGACGCGTAACGGGTGCGAGCGAGATTTACCGCCCGTTCTGCAGCCTGTGTGGCCTCCAGCAGCGATTGCCGCCGAACCTGCTCATTGGCGTAGGCGACAAGCGCGTTTTCCACCTCTTCCAGCGCGGAGAGAACGGCGGCCTCGTACTGGATCAACGCCTGCTCCTGCAGCGCAGACTGCACCTCGATGTTTTGCCGGATGGCGCCGGCGTCGAAGATGGGCCAGGTAATGCGGGGACCGATACTGTAGGTCCGGCTCCCGGAGGAAATCAAATTGCCCAATGACAATGCTTCGAGCCCGATGGACCCTTTCAGGGTGAACTTCGGATAAAGATCAGCGGTGGCCACCCCGATCCGGGCCGTTTGCGCGGCCAGTTCTCGCTCGGCTTGGCGCACGTCGGGCCGGTGCCGCAGGGTATCGGCCGGCACGCCCACGGCGACTTCGAGTGGGGTGACCGGGATGGGTCTGGGTTCTGCCAGTTCCCCGTGTACCGTGCCGGGCGGCTCGCCCACGAGAACCGCGAGCCGGTTCTTCGCCCCTTCCAGTCCGGTCCGCAGGGTCGGTATCTGGGACCGGGTGCTTTCCAGGTTGTAGCGGGCCTGGTCCACGGCGAGCTCGTCGCTGAGACCGGCTTCATACCGCCATCTGGTCAACTGATAGGTTTCCTGCTGGGCCTTGAGATTGGCTTCCGCGACGGCCAGCGTCGCCTGGTAGGTTCGCGCCTCCACGTAATTCAGGGCTACTTCCGCGACCAGGGATACCAGCACGTCCCGGAGCCCCTCCTGGCTTGCCTGCAGGTTCGCCTCCGCCGCCTCGATGGAGCGTCGAACGCCGCCGAAGATATCCAGCTCCCAGCTGGCGTCGAAGCCTGCGGCGTAAAGCTCCCGGGTCTGACGGCTCCCTGTTTCCTCGCTGCTGCGGCTCCGATTGGCGGACCCGGTCGCGTCAAGGGTGGGGAAAAGATTGGTCTGACTAACACCACGGCGGGCTCGCGCCTCGCGAACCGTCGCCACGGCCTTCTTCAGGTTGAGGTTACCCGCCACCGCGCGCTCAATCAGGCTGGACAATTCCGGATCGTTGAGCGTGGCCCACCAGTTTGCCAGCGTTTGAGGGTCTGCCTCCTTGGCGGTCAGCCCGCCCTCCAGCTCGGTGTGCCAGGAAGATGGCGCGGTGGTTTCCGGTGGGACATAATTCGGTCCAACGGCCGCGCATCCTGTAAGAACCAGGATCATGAGCACCACAGGGAGCCTCACAAGAAGTCCGGGGGTCCACGTTTTGGTATTAGGAAACCCCATGAGGCACTCCCGTCTCAGCGTATTTTGCGATCATCCGTTTCAGCGCCTGCCTCGGGGCTCATGGCGAACCTTGGCACCGACCAGGGCAACAAACTTTTCCGCCTGCTCTGGGGTGAGCATATCTCTGAACGCCAGTCGATAGTCCGTGGACTTCTCTCGAAGCTGGCCCATCAAATCGTGGATTTCCTTTTCTAGGGCCTTGATCTTGGCGGAATCAGGTTTGATCTCCCTCCATAGGAACCTGAGTTCAGTCCTCTTTTCGAAGAACTGCGAGCGAAGCGGTGCGATGTCTTTCTGGTATGATTCGTCCAAAATTCGGACTCTCTCCAACTGACCTGGTGTGAGGGCCAGCTTGGAGAGCAGGGAATCGCCCATGCCCCACATCGTTTTCATCGCCCTTTCCCTGTTCCCGGCCCCGGCCATCACGAAGGCGGCTGATACGAACAAGAGTACCAATGCTGCTAATAGACTGATCCTTTTCATGGAACCATCCCCCTTGTTTTCCTATCCTGGTCTATCAATTGAGCAAACCTCGTGCCAAGGGATGAACGGTAATTTAACCATTTGATAATACTAGGTTATTATGCCAACCGGAAGTGAAGCATCGTGGCCTGAGGGCCTTATTCAGGCAAGCGTTGTCGAAAAGGAAAAAACCATTCGACAAAGATGTCGAATTGTGATTAGGATAGTATGATCTCGACTGACCCAAGGCTGAATTGGGGAAGCGCTTACGACCTACAAAAGACAAGTATTCATCGAGCGATTTTCGCTCAGGCGAAACCTTTCCGGGAAGAGCCATGCGGTGAAGTAATCTGGAGAAATATGCTATGAAAGATGAAAGGCAAAGTGCTGACGAACGGGGCTCTCTCAGGTCCGGGAGGCCGTTTTTGCAGCCTTTAGCGGTGGCTCTCGTGTGTCTCATCTTCGTCTCTCTCTTGTTTGTCATGGGGTTGATGAACCTGAAGGCGCTGGACAGGGCGCTTGCTGGGTACATGGAAAACAGAGGTTTGACCATCCTCAAGGATGTCCGTCAGGTTGCCGAAGGCTATTACCGCCAGCTGGCCCAGGCAGATCAGACTTTTTTCGATTCCCAGACGGGGTCTTCCTTGACTGAGGAAGCCTTTTCACTGCAGGAATCGTTTATCTTTGACCTGACGGAATTAGCTCAGGAGATTGATCTGAAACTGGAGACCAACCGCCTCAGTCGTGAACAAGTTACATCATTTTCCACTAGAGAACATTTGTGGCTCATCGCTCTTTTGGATGAAGGGGGCACTATCACCTTCGAAACCAGGCCGATTCCCCCGGAGGTCCTGAGTTTCGCGGGCCCCGTGATTGCGGGCTCCAAGGGGTTTAGGATCAGCATTTTCAACCGGTCTGAGAATAAGGGGGGATTAGGCTTCATCGCCCTCCATCGGAGATCGGGAAGAGGTACGTTGATCATGGCGTTCGATGAGGAGGGTTTTGGAAACAGGAGTGCACGGTTTTCAATTGAGAGGGCTATCGACGAGGTGGGCGAAGGTCCTGGAATTGCTTATTTAGTCATGATCGATCAGCGCGGCGGAATTCTCGGCCTGCCAGGGGAATCAATGGAAAGCCAGAAGGGGGAGCTTCCAACGGAGAGCCCCCTCCCGAGCGCACCCGGGGTGAGAACCAGGAGGATCGTTTCGGGAAATCGAAATTTCCTCGAGTTTATCGCACCTATGAGCATCGGCAGCACGTACGAGGGGATGATGCGATTGGGTCTTGAGACAGATATGGTGGATCAGATTCATGACAAAAATAGGGAGAGCATCTTCATTTCCATGGGCCTCATGATGGTTATTGCCTTTCTATCCATGCTTCTTCTTTATAAAAATCAAAACAGGTACTTGGGCAAGATGGAGGAAATGCAGAGGAGAATACATCAGGCGGAAAGACTTTCGGCATTGGGCCGTCTTGCCGCTGGAGTAGCCCATGAGATTCGAAATCCGCTCAATGCCATCAGTATGGCCGTCCAAAGGCTTCAAAGGGATAACCCGCATAAGCTCACAGAGGTGATCCGAGGTGAGATCAAGAGATTGAATGAGATCATCGAACAAGTTCTCAGCGTTTCGAAAAGCAGTAACCTGGAATTCACCCGTCACAATGCAACGGAGCTTCTCGATCAACTCGCCGTGCTTATGGGAGAGGAGGCTGAATCAAAGGGGATACAGCTTAAGACGCACTGGGACGACTCACCTCTCCTGGTCTCCATGGATCTTGAAAAGATGAAGCAGGCCCTTTTGAATATCATGAAGAACGCAATAGAATCCATCTCGAAGGAAGGATCTATCACCCTTTCCGCTCGACCAATAGGCAATGAAAAGATGAGCATTAGAATCTCAGACACCGGTGCCGGGTTAAGCTCTGAAGAAATCAAGCATGTGTTCGAACTGGACTATACCACCAAGGACAAGGGTCTGGGGTTAGGCCTGCCTCTCGCGCACGAGATCATACAAGGTCATGGCGGAGAGATCCGCGTCACCAGTCAACCAGGTCTGGGAACCACCTTTGAAATCCTGCTTCCCCTTCACAACCCATAAAGTCTCTCATGGAAGGTGACCATTGTGGAGTTGTTCTGGGGTGGAAAGGCTCGGGATAGCAAAGGAGTTATAGGCGATCAATCAAAGTAACCGAGGAACAGGTTTATGCAAAGGTTGAATATTTTGGTGGTGGAAGACGGTCAATCCCAGAGGAAAATGCTGCAAGGCTTCCTCAAGGATGAGGGATACGGGGTTTCAGAGGCGGAAAGTGGGGAGGAGGCACTGAAGGGGGTAAGAGAGGATTATTTCGACGTGCTACTTCTCGACTACAAGATGCCCGGAATGGATGGGATGAAGGTGCTCGAGGAGGTCAAACGGCTCAACCCGCAGATCGATGTGATTATGATGACCGCCTATGGCACCATCGATACCGCGGTGCGCGCCATGAAGGCAGGTGCGGCTGACTACATCACCAAGCCCATTGATCTTGAGGAACTGTCTATTCTATTGGACAGGATTTCAGAGCGCCGAACCCTGAAAAGGGAAAATGAAACGCTTCGGGAAGAGTTGAGGGGTAAAGGGGTTACCACAGATCAGATCATCTTTAAGAGCTCCGCCATGGATGAGGTGGTCAATCTTTCGGGAAGGGTTGCTCATAGCGGTGCCACTGTATTACTGCAGGGGGAAAGCGGCACAGGCAAGGAACTGCTTGCCAGGTTGATCCATGCCCTGAGTCCCCGTTCGGAAAGACCCATGATTATCGTGAACTGCGCATCTTTGGCTGAAAATCTCTTGGAAAGTGAGCTCTTTGGCCATGAAAAGGGGGCATTTACAGGCGCTTTCCGAAAGAGGATAGGTCGCTTCGAAGAGGCGGACGGTGGAACCCTTTTCCTGGATGAGATAGGGGAGCTTTCTCCCTCGATTCAGGTGAAGCTCCTTCGATTTCTCCAGGAACGGGAATTCCAGCGTGTTGGTGGAAACCAGACGATGCGGTCTGATGTTCGGATTATCAGTGCGACCAACCGGAATCTCGAGGGGAGAGTGAAAGAGGGGACCTTCAGGGAAGACCTGTTTTACAGGCTGAATGTGGTGACAATTACCGTTCCCCCTCTGAGGACGAGAAAGGAGGATGTGCCTCCCCTTATCGACCATTTCCTGAGGCGATTTGCAATTAAGAACGGTAAAGAAGCACGGGGAATTACTCCCCAGGCTATGGATCTTCTTTTGAAATATGATTATCCCGGCAACGTGAGGGAGCTGGAGAATATCATCGAACGGGCCATAGTCATTACCAGAGAATCGGTCATATCGAGCAGGGACCTTCCATTTGCCGGTGAACCCTCCCGCTCCGGTCAGAACGGATTAATTACCGCGGGAACCCTGAAAGAATCAGTAGAGGCCTTGGAACGTCAATTAATCCAAAAGGCGATGGGGGAATCCTTGAACCACCAAACCAAGGCTGCCAACCTCCTCGGCATCAGCGAACGGATGCTCCGCTATAAGCTTAAGAAATATGAGCTCAAATCATAGGGCTTGGCCTTCAAAATAAACGCGATAGGGTAGCCAGATTGAGAGAGGTCATTTCAGCCTAATTAAAAACTCTATTATCCTCCAAACAATCACCCACACCGGCGTTGCTTCTACCCCTTTTGCAATGCCGGGGCATAGAATTTCGCAACGTATTCTTTGACCATTCTGCGCGCGGAGAACCTGGGTGCGGTGCTCTTTATGGATTCCTTCATGAGTTTAACCCATCCGTGAGGAACTCCGTCATCTGAAACTTTGTAGTAAAGGGGAATGACCTCCTTTTCCAGGATCTCATAAATTGCCTCCGCGTCGGCCTGATCTCGATCACCGGTTATCTGGCCATCTCCAAATGCCCACCCGTTTTTGCCGTTAAATCCCTCTATCCACCAGCCATCCATGATGCTGAGGTGCGGCACTCCGTTAAGGGCGGCCTTCATTCCGCTGGTTCCGCTTGCCTCCATCGGCGGCAGGGGATTGTTGAGCCAGACGTCAACCCCGTGAACCAGGTACTGGGCCAGCAGTTCTCCGTAGTCTTCCACAAAGGCGATACGCCCACACAGATCAGGGTCCCGGGCAGCGTTAACTATCTTTTGGAGAACCCGTTTTGCCGGATCATCGGCCGGATGGGCCTTGCCGGCAAAGATAATCTGTATCGGCCTCCACCGATCATTCACGAGTTTCTTTAAGCGCTGCATGTCGCAAAGGATCAGGTCTGCCCTCTTATACGTGGCAAAGCGCCGGGCAAAGCCAATAGTGAGTATCGAAGGATCCAGTAGGGTGCCTCCTGCTATCAGAAGAGAAGGGCTGGCCCGGTCTACAGCCCAGCGCTGGCGTGCTCGCTCACGGATGGCATCGATTAGTTTTATCTTTAACCAGTAATGGGTCTTCCACAACTCTTCGTCCGGAATGCCGTCGATGAGCTCCCAGGTAGCAGGGCTATCGTGATCGGCCAGCCAATTGGGGCCGAGATATTTATTAAACAGGAGCTCCATCTTGGGCTCGACCCAGGTGGGGATATGAACACCGTTGGTCACAGAATCAATAGGAACATGCTCCTCGGGCACGTCCGGCCATAGACTTTGCCACATTCGCCGGGCAAGTTGACCATGTCGCTTGCTGACCCCATTATGGTTTTCGGACATCTTCAGGCCAAATGCGGTCATATTAAAACCGGCATGCGGTTCGTTCGGGTGAATCCCTAACTGGAGAAAGGTGTCGTGATCCAACCCCAGGGCAGGCCAGTAGTCTCGGAAGTACTTCTCCATCAGTTCAAATGGAAAGACATCATGGCCAGCCGGAACCGGAGTGTGGGTGGTAAACACGGAGGTGCCCCGCACCTGGTCAGCGGCCTTGCTGAAACTCATCCCTTCCTGAACCCGCTCTCTGATCCGTTCCAGCAGTGCAAATGCAGGATGTCCTTCGTTCAAATGGAGCACAGAGGCCTTGATACCGAGGGCGCTGAGAACCTGGTACCCGCCGATGCCAAGCACAACTTCCTGGCGCAGCCGCTGCTCAATGTCACCGGCATAGAGATGGCAGGATATCCCGCGGTTCCAGGGATCATTGATCTCTATGTCCGTGTCCATCAGGTACAGGGGCACGCGGCCGACCGCTATCTTCCATACAGCAACAAAGACCGGCGGCTCGATGAACGGAACCTCAACCACGATCTGCTCTCCGTTCTCGTCGAGAACCCTCGAAATAGAGGCTGCATCCTGATCCAGTATTTGATCCAGGTTTTCCTGCCAGCCATCCTCACGAATTTGCTGTCGGACATACCCTTCCGGATACATGAAGCCCACCGCCACCAGGGGCACCCTTGAATCACTGCATTCCTTGATATGATCACCGGCCAAAAACCCTAATCCACCTGCATAGAAGGGTAAAGAATGGTGCAGCCCATACTCTGCTGAGAAATAGGCGATAACGCAGTCGCGCTGCACTCCAGGGGTATGGGCAAAACATGTTTCCTTGGCGTTTATATCTTCATGGAATTTCGTCAAGACTTCTTTGTAACGCTCCAGATATTCCGGGTCATGTGTCGTCGATTCCAGAATCTCCGCGGGGAGATCCTTAAGCATCTTGTCGGGGTTGTGGCTGCTTTCCTTCCAGGCTTGTCGGCTTAGCGTTTTGTAGAGCATCCTAGCGGCTGGATGCCAACTCCACCAGAGGTTCTCAGCTAACTCTCCAAGGCCGACTAGCTGTTGGGGGAGATTGGGAAATTCAAGTTCTTTCGTTTCCATTTTTAACGCCCGTTTCTGGATATGTTCACGTTTGCTTTAACGTTCAAAATAATATATCCACAAGTATCACAGCCGATCTTATGAGGCCAAGTCTACACCTATCATAGGATACTGGGGAAGTCGGGTCTTTAAAATAAAGTTTATTCCGGCCTACAGTCATATGTAAAGCACATAATTGACCTGACATGACAGTTGGGTGTTGACTTCCGCATGTTTTGCGCTTGATTTTGAGTCTCATCTCAAGCAGCCTAAGTTCCGGTTTGACTACCCTACTGAGAACATCTGTGGTATGCTATTCGAAAAGCGGGTTGAAGCCCTGCGAATGCGAGCTTAACATTCCACGTGAAGTAGGCAGAGGGACGTAACAATGCTTTTGAAGGCGTGCACACCATGAAGAGCTTATTGAAGCACATAAAAACCTATATCTTGAGAGGTCTTCTCGCAATTATTCCACTTGCGCTTACTGCTTTTGCAATAAACCTGCTTTATACGACTATTGATAAGCGCATCACTAGGATGATCGAAGAATTCATTGGATTTTCCTTCCCAGGGCTCGGGGTTATTTTGTTGCTGGCTATTTTGTATTTCTTGGGCTTGGGAGTGAGCAATGTATTAGGCAGGCAATTC
Organism: Desulfatiglandales bacterium; assembly: GCA_035527895.1. GTDB lineage: Bacteria > Desulfobacterota > DSM-4660 > Desulfatiglandales > B25-G16 > JADFWK01. The sequence continues at coordinate 3,337 of DATKZQ010000108.1, read as the reverse complement.
TTCCGCTTGGTCGATGGGATCGCAGACCGGATTCCCCTCGTCAAAACAACCTACAGGGTTGGAAGACAGCTTACAAAGACCCTTTCGTTGCCCGAAAAGCAGGTGTTTAAACGTGCAGTGCTCGTGGAATACCTTAAGCCAGGGATGTGGACCGTAGGTTTTGTGACAGGCACGCTCATTGACAGGAGCAATAACGATGAGGTACTGCTCAAGGTTTTCATACCGACACCCCCCAATCCGATTTCAGGTACCATGATTGTGGTAAGAGAGGCGCAGACGAGGAACCCGGGCTGGACTGTTGAAGAGGCGTTGAAGGCCGTCATTTCCGGCGGTGTCCTCAGCCGCACAGAAATCCGTTAGCGCGGGAGGGGGCAAAAAAGGGTGTATGGGAGATAGCACCTCTGAACAGACAAAACCGTGAAGAATCTTTTTTGAAATCAGCCTTGACACCCGTCTTTTTCTCCCCGTAAAATAATACTGTGATTTTTATGTTCTGAACCTCAAAATACCCTTTATCTTCAAAGCCAAGGGGGATGGCATGGAGTCTTAGGTTACATTGAGACCTCAACAGAGAACAGTATGCGCTCCGTTGAGGTCTTCTTTCTTTGAGCCACTGCCTGGGGAGCTAACCCTGTCCTCCCCAGGCAGATTGAGAGAACCACCAAGGAGGTGGGTAGTTGTTAACCCTAAGATAGGAGGTGCACTATGCAAGTTACAACCGTCGTTACCGGAGCATGGAATGCCTTTGCAACCAAGATTACGGCATTCCTGCCTGCACTGATCGGTGCGATCATCATCTTTGTGATTGGGTGGATCGTGGCCCGGTTGGTCAGACTAGGGGTCGTTAAGCTCCTCGCCCTGGTGCGCTTTGACAAGGCAACGGAGAAGGGAGGGGTGAATGAATTCCTAAAGAAAGGGGATATCACCAAAACCCCCTCGGAGATCCTCGGGATTTTGGTTTACTGGTTTATCATGATCCTGGTGATCATCGCCTCCCTGGATGCTCTGGGCTTACCCATCGTTTCGGATCTGCTCAACAGCATCTTTCTCTTTATCCCTAATGTGGTGGCTGCAATCATTGTCTTGATCTTGGGGTTTCTTGTTGGAAACCTCCTTGCTGCTGTTGTCAGGACCGCTGCCTCCAATGCCGGTTTGAAGGCTGCCGATGGCATGGGAAAACTCGCCCTCTATGCCCTTGTGATCTTCTCGGTGGCCATCGCCCTCGATCAGCTGGACATCGGTGAGGACATTGTAGCCGCTGGCTTCATTATCGCCTTTGGGGCAGTAGCCCTCGCCTTGGCCCTGGCCTTTGGGCTTGGCGGCAGGGATGCGGCTGCCGATTATCTGAAGCGCTGGTTGGTGGAGAAGAAGACGCCAGTCAGAAAGTAGGGTAAAGAGCGCGGCCAGGAAGAAATAACTGCGCCCGAAAAAAGGGAGAGGTGGGTTTTTCCGCCTTCTCCCTTGCTCTCCGGGAGAGCTTTTTGACACAGAGCGGTGTTGAAACGTGCTCTGTGCTGACCTGAACAAAGGAGGCAGACGATGGGGAATTACATAAAGAGCATCATTTTAATCATTGTCCTCTTGTTCCTGGTAACCTTCGGGGTGAAAAACAGCCACCCAACTCAGTTACGGTATTATTTTGATCTGGTGAGTGTGGATATTCCTCTCTATGGGGTTGTCTACCTAGCTATTGTTGTGGGGATTATTATCGGTATGATCGTGGGCATTTATGACAGAATCGCTCTGCGGGGAAGGATTAGAAGGTTGCAACGGGAAAACAGGGAACTCAAAGAAAAGGTAGTCGAGGAAGAGAAGAAGGAAGAGGAAACAGATCTTGCTTCGAAGGTGAAAGAAGAAGTGAAAATGTGACTAGTATCTGTGAGAAGGAGCAAGTTAGTGCCACAGATACCCTTATGTTCATCAGGGCTATCAGGATGTATAATGGTAACAGGGTGCTCCAATTATAAGCCGATGGTCTAGCTCAAAGGGGAAAGAGGGAGAACGGGGCTGGGGCATGAATGGATTTGGGCAAGGGCGCTTAAGAGAGCGTAAGACAACTAACCTATGCAACCGAGGAAGGGAGGGATAATAATGGCAAAAACGACTTCAAAAGAGAAGGCAAAGAGGCGACGGGCAACATTCTCCTTGGAGGCGCCCAACGCAAGGGAGGTTGCCGTGGGTGGGGATTTCAACAAGTGGAACGCTGAAGCAGACCCCATGAAGAAAGATAAGCGCGGGGTTTGGAAGAAGACAGTGATGCTTGAACCCGGAAGGTACGAGTACAAGTTCCTGGTCGATGGGCAGTGGCGGAACGATCCAAACAATGAGCAGACCTGTGCTAACTGCTTTGGAACGCACAATAACGTACTAGTTATATCCTGATTTCATAAAGCCCTCATTCACAGAAAAAGCCTTGGTATGACAATACGTTACCGTAGAGCGCATTTGGCTTTCAATGGCGGCTGTGTATGTTTGTGGTGAAGGGCCTAAGGATGCACATATTCCTCAAGGCCTTTTTGGGGTTAGCCGCAATTGATCACACTGGCTATTGAGTGAATTCGGTTGAGCAGGGGGGTGAGATCGCTATGAAGAGCGGGGAAGACAGGGGTTGGAGCCCATACCTGGCAGGAGCATTGAGCGGGGTGGTATCGATCCTTCCAGTATTGATAGCAGGAAAGTACTTCGGTGCATCCACCACCTTCGTTCGCTCAGCCGGCCTCATCGAGAAGCTCTTCGGTGCTGAGCGGCACTATTCTCGGTGGCTTGATCTTTGGGATTGGCTGGGGATTCCTTGGTTATTGTCCGGCAACCTCTGCTGGGGCCTTTGGCGAGGGCCGCTGGGATGCAATCTGGGGAATTCTGGGGATGCTCGTCGGAGCAGCCCTCTATGCAGAAGCGTACCCAGGCCTGAAACAGTCGGTTTTGACCTGGGGTGATCTTGGGAAGATAACGATACCCCAGGTTATCGGTGTAAGCCACTGGATCATAATCTCCTTATTTGTTATAGGTGGTCTGCTGCTATTCCGGTGGTTTGAGAAAAAGGAACTCTGATGGTTTCGCAAAAAGTCGACATTGGTGTCATTGCGAGCGAAGCGAAGCAATCTCCTTCAATGTAAGTACTTGAATTTACGAGATTGCCACGTCGCTTCACTCCTCGCAATGACAGGTTAAAAGACTTTTTGCGAGTACATCAACTTTGATGATTTCGTAAAAAGTCAAACCGATTTAACTTATTGAAATAATTATGAATAGATGTATTTTTACTTTGCTTTCCACGTTACATTTTGGTATAAAGAAGCCAACTGATGAACCAAGGTGTAGGTGAAAAGCATGATAC
>DATKZQ010000107.1:0-5139 GCA_035527895.1 Desulfatiglandales bacterium | reverse complement strand
AGTGGTAAAGCCTGCCTCAATCAGCCCCAAGGCTATCTTAATCCTGATTTCAGGGGTAAAGATGTGGAGATAGGCAGACGGAATATTCTGGCCGTACTCCCTCAGGGTAACGTCTGTGATAGTCACTTTTTCAACGTGGTCTTCTGTCACTAGTAGCCCTTTTGATTAATGAGCCGGTTCTCGTCTCTTTGCTGCCATATGAAAGTGGCTAAAATGCCTAAAATTAAAAATGCCTAAAGTTCAAACACATCCATGACTTTAGCTCACTTTAGACACTTTAAATTTAAGTCCATCCTATTCTTCTTTTTCAGGGAGGACTTCCGGAAGCTTTTTGACCGCCTTACCCACCTTTTTTGACTCTTTAGCGATCTGCTTTTTCCAGGTCTTATAGAGATCAGGGGACATGAGCTTGGCCATGGCTTGATAGGAGACAATAACCAAGTGGGCTGCTTTGGATTTTGCTATCAGGGGACTACTGGATGGCACAAAAAAGGTGAGGAGCACGATGAGGAGGTAGCAGACGATTACCCCCTTAATCAAGGCGAAAAAGGTGCCAAGGCTTCTATCGAACCAACCAATAAAGAGCCTTTTGAAGAGGTGATGTAAGAGAATTCCGAGCAGACTGAAGAAGATGAATACCAAGAAGAAGAGGACGATGAAGCTAACAAGAGGGAGGGACTTCTCCAAGGGGATGTATGACTTAAGGAACACGGACATCTGAGGATAATAGCGATTGCCGACCAGAAACCCGAAGATAATGCCGGCAAGGGAGGAAATCTCTCTGAAAAAGCCTTTAAAGATGCCCTTAATGACAAAAAAGGCGATCACCCCGAGGATGACAAAATCAAGAGCATTCATATGTAACTCCTACCAAAGACCGCTTTTGTGAGTCAAGTTGATTCAGGTGATCCACCGTATTTTTCACGGCATTTTTCACGGCATTTGATCAAACAAACAGGTTGTGCTAAAGATGAGGATTATGAGCCTACAGAAACGCATTATCATAGCAATAGGTATCATCCTGGTTGACCTGGGTATCTTTTTTTTGCCACTGACGGCATTTTTCCTTGCCTATGTCGTAATATATAATCCTCCCTGGGTAAAGGATTTCCTCGAAAAGCTGGGCAGCCCGGTTGGGTAATTATTGACTATGATTAACCAGGCCTTAACAGAAAGAGCCAAAGAACTCGGCTTTATTGCCATAGGCTTTTCTAAACCTCGAACACCCATCCACTTCGACTTCTTTCTTAGCTGGCTTGAAGATAGTGAAGTGGGGGATATGACGTACCTGAAAAGGAACGTGGATCTCAGGAAAGACCCAGGGAGGCTTTTTGATGGATTGCAGACCATTATCTCCCTTGCCTATCCCTATCCCGCAAGCAAGCCATCGACCCCTGACGGATACGCTGCCTCACGATATACCACGCCCCAACAGGAGGATTATCATCTGCGACTCAGGAGGTTGACGAAGCAGCTTTGCACATTGATTACGGAGTCGTTTCCTGGAAGCCGTTCAAGGGTATGTATCGATTCAGCCCCTGTTCTCGAGAGGAGCTTCGCTGTAACCGGCGGAACCGGTTTTGTGGGCAAGAACACTATGGTGATTGTCCCAGGCCATGGCTCATACTGCTTTCTGGTTGAGATCTTGACCACGGCCCCTTTTCAGATCCCTCCTGTTATGGAAATGGAAAGCAGGTGCGGCACATGCACTAAGTGCATAGAGGCGTGCCCTACCGGTGCCCTAAGGGCCCCGTTTCATATTGATGTTTCCCGGTGCTTGTCCTATCTCACCATCGAAGCAAAGCATGATATTGATAAGAAGATGGGCGAAAAGATGGGAAACACCTTTTTTGGCTGTGATGTGTGCCAGGAGGTCTGCCCGTTCAATAAGGCGGAAATTCCCACCGTCTCGCTCCCCTCTACCGACCGTATTGTTCAAATGAGCGAGGTTGATTTCAAGAGAACCTTTGGGAAAACCGCATTTGAAAGGGCAGGACTGAACAAACTGAAGAGGAACATAAGGGCACTGCTCAATCAGTAGAATGTTACTGTTTCGGACAATGGTGCGCGGCTGGAGCAGGCACGGTTAACCCTGGCGTGAGGATCGGGATATCCGACAGCTATACCAATAAGCACTTCCTTTTCCTCCGCAATATTGAGTGCTTCCCTGATTTCATCTTCAAAGGCGCTTATGAGTCCTATTGGACAGGTTCCGAGCCCCATATCGTGGGCTTCCAGCACCATATAGCCTATTGCTATGCCCACATCAACCAGTCGGGACTTCGAAAAGGCCAGATCAATGGTTACAATAATTGCCACAGGGGCACCGTAGAAATTGCAGGAGCCCACATTAATGAAATCCTGAAATGAGGTCTCCTCCTTGAGAAAAGGGGCGATTGAATCCATCAGTTTCCGCTGACGATCCATGAAATGCTCCGCCAGCGGTCTTACCGCACCGGGCCCGCAGGAGATGTTTCTTTCGCGCATCGCCTTTACCAGAATCCTGCTCAGACGATGGCGTTCTTCCCCCGTAACAACCGTGAACTCCCAGGGCTGAAGGTTGATCGCCGAAGGGCACCGGGTGGAAAGGGAAAGCAGTTTCTCGATTGTCTCCCGGGGGACCGGCTTGTCCGAGAATCCTCTCGTACTGTGACGCTCGGTGATGATTCTTTCAAGCTCCATACGCTAATCTCCCGATACCTAATGTCAGCAAAATAGATAAAGGCCCTGCATGTTGTCAAGGATATAATCCTTATTTGAATATGGCGTTCTTTGCTTAATCCCCGTGTGTTCTTTTCAAGGCAAGGCCCAGCTGGGATGGATAGTTGCCCTTTCCAATGAGCTTGACAGCCCTAAAGCCTTGTATATATAGTTGTGCCGAATCTCAACGAAGGGTAGACGATGATCAGGGCAAAACTGTGGTTAACCTGCGCCGCGATGCATGATCCCGTAACACCGTATATCGTTAAACCATCTGTTCTGGGTTGGAAGGCGAAAAAGAGAGATGTCGAGCTGACCATCGAGCGGGGATTCAGCGGAGAGGAGCTCCTTCTCAGAATGAAAGGATGGGTTACGACAAACGTAAAGCAGGTGGCCGAGGCCGTCAAATCCCACGGCTTTCTCAAGGTGTTAGATGAACAGGACCTGGTGGTAGAGGTAGAATCGCAAGAGGACTACGACGCACTGGCCAATGCCTTACAGGAGGAATTCGGGGATCAGGTCTTCCTGGAGAAGTTATAGCTTCTCCTCGTTTTCTTTCTTTAACTCCTCATCAGTTTCTTCGGGCTCCGTTGGCTTCCTGTGGATGATGAGCTTATCTCCTGGATGGATTATTGCCTTTAGATCCAGCCTGTTCCAGATGATGAGGGCGGGCAGCGGAACATTGAATCGATCCGCAATCAACGAGAGATTGTCTCCTTCCTTGACGATATAGATCGCCTCTTTTCTTGATGCCACCCACTGCTCCAAGAGCCCTTGATACCGGTGGTGAAAATCCTGCGCCGATCCCTTTGGAATCGAAATAGTGTGACTACCCTCACCCAGATAGTGCCCGCGAATCTCCGGGTTCAAATCTTTGATCGCCTTGAAATGGGCCTGAGCTGCTTTGGCGATGATTCGGATAGGGGTATCTTGAGCGCAGGTCAGGTGAATCCGGTCGAATTCCAAAGGCGGATAATGATCGCCTTCTGAGAGGTGGAAGCCATATCGTTCGGGGTTTAAGACAATCAGCTTTACTGAAAGAATCCGAAAGATAAACCTCTGTGTCTCTATGGGGAGATAGAGGTGATAATAGTCATTGGCTGCCTGCTCCAGGATTTCCGCCATGAGGCCCTGTTCACCCATGTTGTAGGCGGCAGCGGCAAGGGTCCAGGACCCAACTTCCTCGTGGAGATCCTTCAAGTAGCGAATGGCCGCTCTTGTGGAGGCGAACAGGTTTCGTCTTTCATCGATATATCCATTAATGGTGAGGCCGTACTTCTGACCCGTGTCCCTCATGAACTGCCAGAACCCTATTGCCCCTTGCTTTGAGCTCACATGAGGCCTCAGGGCGCTTTCGGCAATGGCAATGTATTTGAGGTCATCGGGTACCTTGCCTTGTTCGAGCATATCCTCGATGAGGGGCATATAGCGGGGAATCCTTTTGAGCCACAGAATCACCTGTGGCCGGTCCCAGAGGCTCAGAAGCAGCTCTTTTTCCAGCCGCTCTTTTACCTCCTGTATTTCAATCGGTGTCCTTTCCCCGCAGAATTCCAGATGGGTGGGAAGATCGAGCGAGGATATGAGCGATGGGAACTGGGTATCCCCGGAGTCCTTGCAGTATGCAGGTGTTGAAAGCAGTAACACTATCCCAAGCAAAAAATAAAATCTCACCTTAAGCAAATTTTCCTCCTAACCATATAAAGCGTTATCCGCACCATTTTGAAAAAGGATACCATGTTATCAGCCCGGTGTAAAAAAGAGATCTCTTTTAGCGGCATCATAAACGATCAGCAACATCAACCACCGGGAAACCTTTCACTACCGAAATTGATTGACAAAGGGAAGCATTATTTACCATAGTCACGCTCAAATCACTCCACCGTTTCCAATATATGGAGGGTATTCATGGCGGATTTCATGGAAATTATTGCAGGCAGAAGAAGCATCCGCAGATACCAGGCAAAGGAGATACCTGAAGATGACCTCAATACCATCCTTGAGGCCGTGAGGTGGGCACCGTCGTGGGCCAATACCCAGTGCTGGGAGGTGGTCGTAGTGAAGAACCCCTCTATCAAACAGAGGCTTCAGGAGATCCTAAGCGCGGCGAACCCGGCCAAGAAAGCCATGGTTGAGGCGCCGGTGGTGATGGTCCTCTGTGGCAGGCGTGGGGTTTCGGGTTGCTACAGCGGCAAACCCAAGACCAAACTGGGCGATTGGTTCATGTTCGATATCGGGCTTGCAACCCAGAACCTCTGTCTTGCCGCCCACGCCCTCAACCTTGGGACCGTGATCATTGGTTCCTTCAGTCATGACAGTGCAAAGGAGATCCTGGGCATACCGGATGGCTATGACGCAGTAGCCCTGATCCCTGTGGGCTACCCGGCCCGCGAGGCAAAACAATCACATCGCAGGCAGATCAGCGAATTCGTGCACTATGAT
>DATKZQ010000106.1:0-68698 GCA_035527895.1 Desulfatiglandales bacterium | reverse complement strand
GGGTTCCAAATGATGACTCCCCTACATCCATATCCAATTTAATTTGACAATTCCCTGCAGCTTGCTGCAGGGTTAACATACAGTGCCTCCCCCTTGATGGGGGAGGCCTGCCCTGTTAAATCGGGTAATTGAGACTTCAGTAAGGAAAATAGACAGTTACGAAACAAATAGGTCACAAGTTTCTTCCATCTTTATTTAACAGGGTGAAGTGGGGGTGATAAAATCGTTGGTCACCCTCCCCTTTATCCCCTCCCATCAAGGGAGGGGACTTTGGCATTGGATACCCTGCAGCTTTCTGCAGGGTGCTTCATTTTGCACAATATAACCTTGCTCCAAGGTTAACGCGTAGTTCCTCCCCCGTAATCCCCTCCCGTCAAGGGAGGGGATTTTGACATTGGATACCCTGCAGGTTGGCGCACAATGTTTCATTATCCCACAAGCAGAGCGTTAGTGGCCAGCTTGGCCAGGCCCTCTTCTACTGCCTTGCTCAAATCAGCTCTGGTCTTTTCGGCGTTTTCTGAACTAGCACCGTCTTCTTTCACCACGAGCGTCCCTTTTTCCACCAGGTTGCTCAAGTGTTTGATTAGTGCAGTGCGGTCCCTGGTGCCATCCAGGAGGCGAAGCAGCTCCAGGGCCACGGGATCCAGGTGCACACCTTGGTGGCGCTGGTTTACCGCAAACTGCTCCTTTCCGGCCATATACGACGCGAGCCCGCTCACCCTGGGCCGCTCGCTTACCTCGGTTACAAAATCCGCCTGCCAGGTGTGAAACTCCACCACGTTGGCGGCATAGCAGTGGAGCAGGTCATCCGCGAGCACACGCCGGCTTTTCTGAATTTGGGCTTTCCTGTGCCCCAGGGAGTCGCCCAGGCGCCGGCTCGCCTCCTGGAAGAGCGTGTTCGGGTCGATGACCCGGGGCCAATGCTCCCAGAGGACTGTAAGCGCTGCCTTGGTCAAAGGGAATTCGGTCTGAACGGGCAATCCTCCCGGCGGCTCAAAGGATTGTTTAACTCCTGGTGCGAGGTCTACCGGCTCCTTGTCAGGGCGCGCGGCCGAGGCTACCAGCAGACCGCTCACGTCTTCTCCTCCCAGCCCTCGCTTAAGAGAAATATTCTTCTGGCATAGGAGGGTCTGCCGAAACATGCGGTTCCGGACAAAATCCATGTACTGCTCGTTGCGGATGAGGTCGTCGCTGATCCGGTCCAGCGTTTCCGCAACTTCCTCGGGAAACCCGCCGGTGAGCACCGTTGCAAAATTGGCCTCGCTCAGGTATTGCAGGCCGTGCCTTTCCGCCCGCTCTGCAAACTGGTAGAAATAGACCGGCGCGTTCACCACTTCCATGTGATCGTGGAAAAGGTAGGAATCGCTGCTGTCCCTGATGTTGTCGAGTTCTTTTTGAAGCAACAAGCCGTAAGGATCGTCTTCTGCAGGGGCTGAGTCTGCTAGAAAATCCACCAGGGCCCTTGCCTGGTCGATGCGTTCCTGGGTTTCTTGGAACTGGTTCGCATGGTAGAGCATCATATGGCGGATCATCTCGCGCATATGCCATCCGGGATAGGTGTTATAGCTTACATAAGCGATCCCCTGGGGAGCAAGGTTCCCCGAGGCGATGGTCAGGATTTTGTCCTGGACCTCGTCCGGTACCCATGAGTAGACTCCGTGGCAGATGATGTAGTCGAAGACCCCCCACGGGCCGTTCACATCCATGATGGATGCATGCTCGATGCGGATGTTTTTCAAGGCTAAGTCCTCGATCACCTCGCGACCGGTTGAGACTTGCCGCCCTGAGAGATCTACCCCCACAAACTCGCTCCCTGGCAAATGGTATGCCATGGGAATGAGGTTGCCGCCGCTTGCGCAGCCGAGCTCGAGGACACGACATCGGGTAACCGGCGTGGGGGACATGCCGAACAGGCGACCCAGGGTGGCAAGCCGGTCGGGATGGCTCTGGGGAAACGGACTGCTTTCGTAGGGCAGTTCGTCGTAACTGGATATCTTCTCAGGATCTTCCCCTAATATCCTTTCGTTACGCTTCTGAAACAAAGGCTGATTAATAGTATTCAAACCTGAAGTAACCATTGAAATCAGTAAAGTAGCGGCACTATTCGTAGGCTCCGCACATGCACCTCCGAAGGGCTCGACCGGAGGAAACAGGCATTTCTTGATCCCTTTTGCGGCAGCATATCGGGCAGCTATTTGTTGTTATTTTAGTACCTTAAAATTCGGATGTTCTATGGCACCCGAGAATGCAGCTTTGCTTTTGATGTATATCTGCTTTTGACCTCCAGCACCTATGAAAACATGATCATCCGTTTTAAGCTTTATTTGTTTTTTGCTCTCAAGAGATATTATGCCGTCTCTTTTCTTATTATCTAAACTGATTTGTCCGTCATTTTGGAAAATCGCGATCCGAGCAAATTCTGCTTGCTTACCTTGATTATATGAATAAAGCCCTACCCGTTTAGAGTCGCTTTTGTTATCTACATAAATTGCAGAGTTCTCTTTCCCCGGCTCCCCCGAACGAAGCCAGATCTTGTCTCTCTCGATAACAATATTGGAGCCCTCACCGAGCTTTCTCCTTTTGATCTTTTGTCTTACTTGAGCTAGCAGTCCTTGCTCGTCAGCAGTCAAAGCCTGCTTGTTTGTTGCCTTGACTAATGCAGGGCGTGCCTTTTTTACAGTGGCCCAAAATGCTTTTCGGTCTTTTTTCTTTTCCGGAAAATCAATATACTTATCGTAATACTGCCAGCCCTCCTTATCTTCTCCTTCTTCTTGGTTGTTAACACCGATCACGATCCGCCCTTTACTTCCATCTATTTCTTTCTGTCTAATTTGCTCAGGAGAACCTTCCAAAGGATGCTTACGAGTATCTATCCCTTTTGTAGAAATGATCCCGATGGTTCCGTCTCTGTGCAACCAGATCTTTTGCCTAGGTAGTTTATGCCTGACAGGCTCAATTTTAACATCAGATAGATTATCGTCGTAAAACTTACTCGCGAAACCAATAGCAATTGCATTTATTACACCGCCTAATAACATATAAGGAAAAAAGCTTATTTTTCCAGCTTCTTTCCCATGTGTTTGGTGCAAACTACTGACGATCATAGCAGCTATACTAGTTATCGCACTCAAGATTGGCAAGCCAGGCTTCAATCTATCCCATTTAGTAGTTTTACGATACCAATCCCCGTCACCTATTCCCTCTCCGGTCTCCGTCAATTCGTTACCTAAGGCAAGTGTAACTCCGTCAGGGGTCGCACGCATAACGCTTTTGTTTATATTCTGATTCTTACCATAGTCAGGGTTCTGGGTGCCCGCAGCCAGGCAAAATTCGTCACCTGCGCCGATGATGAAATCTTGAGTTGATGTAAATAGAATATCCTTATTTGAATCCTCTACCATTGCCCCCAAACTGAAATCGGATTTAAACCCAAAATTCCAGGCAAATGATCCTGCCCATGTAAAGTTATAATCTAATCCAACCAGAGCATTGAATGAGGTTCCCACCATACCTTCCACCTTAAACCCGCCCAGAAAATCAATCTTGTTGCCGATTACGCCCTCTATTTTATTGCCGAATGCGAGATCCGCATCGTCGCTGGTCGTGTATTTAAACGCGCTTCTTCCGAGTTCGAGCCCTGAGTCGTGGTGCGGGCTGTACAGCCGAATGTGCTCATCTCCGGGTGTGGCGTCGAAGATCATCTCGTTACCGAAGTTGTCGCGGACGACACTCCTGGTCTGGTTGGCGCTTGTGACCGGGCTGGTCGTCTCCGGGTTGGGCACGGAACCGGAGATGATGGGCCTGTCAGGGTCGCCGTCCGCGAAGGTCAAGAGCACCTCGGCGCCCTTGTGCAGGGGGAAGTGCATGCCGTATTCTGAGCCCGCATAGGGCTGGGCCATGCGCACCCAGCGGGAGGCCTTGCCATCCTTGTTGCCGCTCTGGTCGAAGGGAAGGATCACCTTGTAGCGGCCCTGATCGTCGATTTCGGCCTGCTGCCCGTCACCGGCGGCATCGACCGTTGCGTTCATGGTGCCGTGAAACCGGGACTTGGGGGTGGTGCGCTCGGGCCGGAACTGGACATCCGAAGGGATAGCGGTAAACCGGTTGGCATAGGTAAGCTTCTTTTCTCCCTCGGCCGGCTCTTCTCCCACACCGGCCCAAAAGGAGCCGGTCTGATGTCCCTCGTGTTCCACCTCGAGGATCAGGTATTTTTGGTTGTAGCCGTCACGGTAATGACCCTCGAGCTCAAAAAGAAACCCGGGGCACAGGTTCGGTGCCGTGCCCTCACCGTGGAATATATTCTCCCGGCACTTGATCTCTTCGGCCCTGATCTTGGCGAGCTCATTACCCTGCCCGGGGTCTTTGAAGTGTTCTCCGTACAGGTACACGTCTCCCCGTCCCTTGGAGTCCACCTCGGCCTCGGCCTTGAGCTCCAGGGAGGGCTTGCGGTAGTTGTAATCCCTGAGAATCACCTTTTTGGGGAGCATCTTCTGGGTGCAGACAAAGGCCCTAATGGCCTCCTCTTCGGGCCCTAGGCCCGAGGGTGGGAAATAGGGGATGGTCGCATCACCGGGGATGTCCTTGTGGGCGGTGGAGCTGTCGGTGATGATGATTTTTTCGTTCTGCTCCCCTTGCTCGAAGTAATAGTAGATCCCCTCCCGCTCCATCCACCGGGAGATGAAATCAAAGTCGGTCTCCCGGTACTGGCAGATGTACTCCCACTGGGGATAGCTCCTGGTCAGCTTCAGTTCGTAGTCCTGGGTGGTCAACCCGGCCTGTTTCAGGATCTCCTCGATGATATCCGGTACCTTTTTATCCAGAAAGAGCTGGTTCTCGTGATAGAGGCTGGTCTGCCGCAGCCGGGGCACCAGAAGGGCGCGGTAGAAGTAGTGGCCCTTTACCTCGTTGAGCTGCTCAAATTGGGACACGGCCCCGTGGATGGGGAGGTCTTGATCACCGCCCTTGATGGTCAGGGTGGCAGGGTTCTGCAGGACCCCCTTGAGGTCGATCTCGCCGTCGTCCGAGGCAAGGGTGATGTCGAACTCATAGAGCCGGGATATGCCCTCGGTGCCTTTGAAGGTAACCACCGCAAAGGTATCGTCCGGCATACCCTGGGAGGCAAAGGTAAATCGCTTGGTCTCATCGATAGCCATGGTTATACTCCTTTAAAGCTGATCTTAAAGGTTCCATCTTTGGCCAGGTCCAGGTGGACTTCGGCCGGCACGGCGCCCTCGCCCATGCGCGTGAGGATCTCCTGCGACATGCGGGGCATGATGCTCCCCGTCATGATATAGTCGATGTTTCTGGCCCCGGTCTCAACCTCGGTGCACCGGGCGGCGATCTGATCCACCACCTTCTGAGTATAGACGAGCTTCATCTTGTGGGTCTGGGCAAGGCGGTTGACCAGCTTTTCCAGCTTGAGGACCACGATGTCCTTGAGGATATCGGGCGGCAGGGTGAAAAAGGGCACCACGGTCATGCGCGCCAGAAGGGCGGGCTTGAAGTGGTTGCTCAAGATAGGCCGGATGGCGGCGCTGACCGTCTCGGTAGAAGGCATCTCGTCACCTGCGCAGAGCTCGGTAATCACGTCCGTGGCCAGGTTGCTGGTCAGAAAGAGCACCGTGTTCTTGAAATCGATGACCCGTCCCTCGCCGTCGGCCAGCATGCCCTTGTCGAACACCTGGTAGAAAATGTTCATCACCTCCAGGTGCCCCTTTTCCACCTCGTCGATCAAAACCACGGAATAGGGGCGCTGGCGCACGGCCTCGGTAAGCACACCCCCCTCGCCGTACCCGACATAACCCGGGGGAGATCCGATCAAGCGGCTGACCGTGTGCTTTTCCTGGAACTCGCTCATGTTGACGGTCACCATGAAGTTATCGCCGCCGAAAAGCAGATCGGCGATCACCAGTCCGGTTTCGGTCTTGCCCACGCCGCTGGGGCCCACCAGCAGAAAGACGCCCATAGGCTGGCTGGGGTCCTTGATCCCGGCCTTGGCGGATTTGATGGCCTGGGTAATCACGCCCAGGGCCCCGTCCTGACCCTTGATTCGCTGCTTGAGGTTTTCCTCCAGCTTGATGATATTGAGGGCCTCATCCCGCATGACCTTGCCGAGGGGGATACCGGTCCAGTCGGAGACCACCTTGGATACCACGTCCGGGTCCACCTCGATCTTGACGAGCGGAGAGTCGCCCTGAAGGCTTTGGAGTTCGGCAAAGGCCTTGTCGACCTGTTCCTTGAGTTCCTTCTCCTTGGCTTCGTCAGGTTTTTCTCCGGTTTTCAGCTCGTAGAGAGAGCGCCTGAGCTCGATGACCTCATGGGCAAGGGCCTGCTCTTTGAGCCAGCGCTCCTTAAGCGCGGTAAGCTCATGATTCAATGTTGCCAATTTTTTCTCGATCTCTTTGTGACGATCCAGATCGGTCTCGATGCCGTGCAGCCGGTCCCGCTCAAGAGCCCTTTTCTCACGCTCCAGCGCCTGGATGGTGCGCTCCTTGTCTTCTACTACGTCGGGTTTGGCGGTGAGCAGCACCTTCACCCGGGCCGCAGCCGTATCCAGCAGGTCCACGGCCTTGTCCGGCAGCTGCCGGCCCGAGATGTAGCGGCTTGAAAGGGCCGCCGCAGCCTCGATGGCATCGTCTCTGACAATCACGTTGTGGGCGGATTCGTATTTTTCTTTCAGGCCCCGCAAGATCAATACGGCGGTTTTCTCTGACGGTTCATCCAGCTTTACCAGCTGAAACCGGCGGGCCAGGGCGGCATCCCTTTCAAAGTACTTCTTGTACTCCGACCAGGTGGTAGCGGCAACGGTGCGCAGCTCACCCCTGGCCAGGGCCGGCTTCAGCAGGTTGGCCGCGTCGCTGCCACCGGCTGCTCCGCCTGCTCCGATCAGGGTGTGCGCCTCGTCGATAAAGAGGATGATGGGTTTTTCCGAGGCCTTAACTTCGTTGATCACCGCCTTCAGCCGGTTTTCAAACTCCCCCTTCATGCCGGCGCCTGCCTGGAGCAAGCCCATGTCCAAACCGAGGATGGAAACATCGCGCAAGAGCTCCGGCACATCACCCTCCACTACTCTCAGGGCCAGGCCTTCCACCACCGCGGTTTTGCCTACGCCGGCCTCACCCACGACGATGGGGTTGTTTTTGCGCCTCCGGGCCAGGATGTCCACCATCTGACGGATCTCCCGATCCCGGCCGAATACCGGGTCGATTTCTCCGGAAGCGGCCTTGCCGGTAAAATCTACACAGAACTGTGCCAGCGCGGTTCCCCCCGCGGGCGCAGCAGCCTCCTCCGCCCGCTCGAGCCGTGCCGAGGGTTTTTCGCTAGAGTTTTTGAGGATGTCCCAGAATTGGGCCATCAAGGCATCGCGGCTGATGGAGCTTAACAGATCCACGTACCCGCCTGTTGCAAACTGAGAGGAGCGGCTCAAAAAGGCCAGCATGAGGGCGCCGGACCGAACCCGGTTCTCGCCCAGATCGACGGAGGAAGACAGCCACGCCTCCTGAAACCACTCCATGAGCAGGGGAGAGAATACGGGCTTGGCGGCGTTGCCGGTCTTGAACTCCTCTAGGGACTGGTCGATTGCCTTTTGAACCCGGCCGCCATCGATGTCGAAGTGGCGCAGGATCAAGGGGATATCGGACTGGGGGTCCTCCAGCAACTTGGCGAGCATGTGCTCCACCGCAACTTCGTAATGGGTGCGGGAGACACACAGGCCGGCTGACGCTTCCAGACAGCGGGTGCAGTAGGTATTAAGGCGTCTCAAAAGTGATTTGATATCAACGGAAATCATGGTTTTACCCCTTTCAGTGGTGTTGTGGGCTGAAAACCGCTCGTACCTCTCCCAGCTCGGGAGACGAAAAAACCCAGGCGTCCACGCCGAGGGTAGCCCGGGTCGGATCTCCCAGGCAGGCCGTCAGGGCCTGGCCCTCGGCCAGGATCAGCTCGAGTTCGTATTCCAGCGGTTCAACGAAGTACAGATCGGTTAGAGATGAAACCCGGTTAAAATCCTCGGTACCGGGCGAAAATCGCTTAAAATCGGTCCTGTTGAGCGGGCCGAGCCTGATTCGGAATTTGCCCATCCGGTCCCTCAGCTGATCGCCGAGGTAGGTGTCGACACCGAGACGGCACCCGGATGCTCCCAGGCGCAGCGTTTGATTTTCCGGTATTTTGGCGGTTCGCTCGACACAGGGAATCACCTCGACGGCCGTTGCACCCAAGGCATCGTTCAGCA
The DNA here is from genome assembly GCA_035527895.1 of Desulfatiglandales bacterium. GTDB lineage: Bacteria > Desulfobacterota > DSM-4660 > Desulfatiglandales > B25-G16 > JADFWK01. The sequence continues at coordinate 60,468 of DATKZQ010000106.1, read as the reverse complement.
GTGTTTTGAGCGCCATTGCGGAGTGAGGAAACTGGGTGAAGAGCCCGATATATCGCAGCAGCCGGTGCGGCTCGGGGATAGCCTTCCGGAAGGATACCTCTCCAAGGCCGAGCAGACAAAACAGCCGGTCGATGTACGCGGAGCTTTGTTCCTCCACTACCTTGAGCGACTGGCGATATTTTCCCCAGCACTCAAAGAGCAGGGCAAAAAGCCGCTGATTGAGGATGTCTATGAAGTCCCTGGTCACCGATTCATCCTGGGTGGCCTCGTCGATGAGGTCTTCCGTGTAAAATGTGGGCAGGGGTGAGGTGGAACCGTAAAGACCCAGGAAGTTGGCGATAATCAAGAACCGCGGATCCTCTGGGTCTCCGACCTCCTGCACGCTTTCCACGTCGGAAGCGGGAAACGCCAGGGAGAGGTTGGGCTTTATGCGGATCGTTTCGCTGAAATCAGAAGGAGGCTTTTGTGTCCGGGAGGATTTGAGGGAGAGGAGGCGCAACAATCGGATGATCTGGAAGAAAGAAAAAGCAGGTCCTTTCTCCAGAAGCTCGTGCTTCAGTCTTAGTTTCTCATCGGTATCTATACGAGAGGGTGATCCCCCAACCTGGCCGGCCATTGATACGTTTCTCCTGTTATGACTTCCCTCAGCGTGAGCATCGTGAATGTGTTTATGGAGGCATAGGATCCCAGGAAATGATCGAGGATGCTGCCGAACAGGAATAGGTCCCCCTGGCTGGCGAAATGGTCATGGCGGGCTTCCACCTTGATGTCGCGGCCCCGCATCATAACCCTGGATACCAGTCGGTCTGCCCCTCTTGATTCTATGCCCTGGATGCCGGCAACTCGTTTCTGGTTGGCCAGCAAAGCCTCCGGTTTCCGGGGATCTTTGAATAAATACAGGTTTAAGAGTGCCTGCACATTTTCAGTATTGGACAGCGAAGCATAGTTCAGTGACAGATGGGAAATCAGGCGCCAGAGGAGATCTGTCCCCAGCGGCGGCAGGATGTTGCTCGTGGGCGGCCGCAAGTTTTTGAATTCCACCTGTTCAGGTGAACTGCCTGTGGGCAGAGAGATGTCACCGGTCCTGATTTCGTCGGGCAAGTACCCGTTGGTACACAGAAGCTGAATCGACAGGGTTTCCGATGCCGGCAATCCCGACTCCGGTGGATAGACGACAGACAAATAGACGTCGAGACCTGCTCGAACAGGCGAGGTTCGGATATTCACGTGATACACGGGGGCGCCGTTCGAATCCGAGCTAAATAGCTCAAACGGCATATAGACCCGCTCTTGTGCGGTTCCCTGAACGAATGCGATCACTTGTTCCACCGAGTACACTTGATAATGAGCATCCTTTTGACCGGCAGGGCGCACCCGGTATTCGGTTCTGCGGTGATCCAGGCGTATTGGGTCTGCATCGTGGGGAAAAATATTAATGACCGGTGTGGCGAACAGGACAAAATTCCCGGTCTTGATGCGGGGTGCGGCAAAGGGAATTTTGTCCAGCTCAAACCTGATCTCAAACTTGGTTCCCTGGCCTCGGCCTTGCCACTGATCCCACCCAACGAGATCCAGGAACAGGAATTTCTCCGGCAGCATGAAATACTCTTGAATCGTCCGGTATCCGGGGAATGAATTGGTAGGATACGGTATCATGCCCTGATCCGGGCCGAATCCGACGGGTTTCAGGTTCTCCGGGGAAAGGGTCAAAACGCCCTTGCTGCCTGCGGCGCTGATCAAGATCCGCCTCAGGTAGCGTCGTAGCAGGAGGTAAAGATCGGTGGCGGCCGGAAAATCTCCGGCAAGGTAAAAGCGCAATGCCTGGGGCTGCCAGGTTTCAAGGTTTAAGCCTTTGAGCTCCAGCAGCAGCCGGATGGCAGGCGGTTGCCCCGAGGTCTCCACAAAAGACGCCTCCAGGAGGTGCAACGGATGAACTTCCACCGGGTAACAGGTCTGAAACAGACAGGACGTGCCCTCCACCGGTGCCGAGGCCACCTGGGTGAGGGGCGGGATGGTCATGGACTGTTTCAGGATGGGCTTGGGCGCAAAGGCCACAATGGAAGCAGACGGCAGCGGGCGCAGGTAGTGCGGCCAGATGAGCTGGACCAGTTCGTGAATGATCTCCGGAAATTCATCATCCAGCTTCTCTCTTAAGAGGCCTGTCAGAAAAGCAACCCCTTCCAGAAGGCGATCAACATCGGGGTCGGAGGAACGACCGCTGAGCATGGGTGCCACTGCCGGATGGGCCTTTGAGAATTCCGCACCCAGATCCTTTAAATTGTCCAGTTCCTGTTGAAAATAACGGTTAAACATAGGTATTGACGATTCCCTATCTGTAAGAGGCTATCCGTTGCGAATCTTATTGCTTGTTGACGGGCAAGATTATGCCTTTATCGTGAATTTGCCGTCTGAATCCATAACGCTCTGAAAGGTAATGGGATTTTTCTCTTCTTCCAGGATGAGCTGGCCTACGATCTGAAAACTGACCGCAAGCGTGTTTTCCTCCTGGGGTATCAATTTGACGCGCACCGATTTTAATCGGGGCTCGTATTTTTGGATCGTATTGCGGATCGTCCGCTCCAAGTCTCGTAGGGCGTCGGAGAACCCGGAGCTTAAATCGGTAAAGTCCGGGATGCCGTAATCATCGGCAATCGGAACACTACCCTGGCGAGTGTTCAGGATCCGTTCCAGGTGCCGGATGATGGAATCGATCATTCGTTTCGGATCCCGCCCGCCGCGCCGTTCAGGTGCCTGCTTCCACGATCGGATACGCTCGGTTAGCCTTTCTTCACGCATGATTTTATGAGCTTCAGAAAATACGGTTGAATCGTCTCACCTCCGCTTATACGAGCGAAATCAATGAAGGGATTAAGACCAACTTCATCCCTGCCCGCCTTGCCTGAGTATCGCGGAGCGGGACTATGGCGAGCAGGATCTCCCACTCTTCCAAGGGCATGGGAAAAAGGGAGACCCTACGGTGAGTTGACGGTTCGAATCAAATTTACTTGACCGGTGCCCTCCAGTCATCCTCCCCGGTGGTTGAGCCGATCTCGTGGGTCCAGGTGATTTTGCGGTAGCTGAACGAGACATCCTCCAGATGGGTGAAGTGCGCCTGACTTGGGTCCTGACAGTTGGGCATCCGGGCCGATATAGTGGTGATGATGGCATCCTCCAATTTCGTGGTGAAATAGTGTTCCTGCACTCCTTGACTGCTGGTCCGCCACCATTTGATTTCGCATTTGGGCAGCCTCTCACCGCTCGAAAGCGCCTTGTAAAGCATGGGAGAGGACTTATCGAAAACCTTGGTAATCGTTAGAGGCTTGTGAACGCGCTGCCCCGTGGGTTGACCGCTTTGGGGATCCGTGGGAACGGTAACCGTGTGACTGAACGCTTCCACCAGGATCTCGTTTTCGTGACCTTCCTGGTAAACGTTTCCGACGCTTTCTTGGGTAAAAGCTCCTTCTGTGATGTTACCCTGAGTAGCGCCTTCGATTGACAGAAAAGCGGGTGTTGGCATGGTAAACCTCCTTTTCGTTTTTTTAGAGTGTTATTCTTTATCCAGCTTTCCTACGAGGGATAGGGTAAAATAGGCTCCCATGTATTTAAAATGGGGCCTGACTTTCAGCCCAACCCGGTACCAACCGGGCTCTCCCTCAACATCCTCCACCGTTATCTGCGCCTGACGCAGCGGCCTCCGGCTGCGGGTGTCGGGACTTGGGTTGTCCTGATCGGCAACGTACTGGCGAATCCAGGCGTTCAGCTCTCTATCCAAATCGGTCCTTTCCTTCCAGCTGCCGATATTCTCCCTTTGAATCACCTTCAGATAGTGGGCCAGCCTGTTGGCCACAAACATGTACGGCATTTCCGTACCCAGCTTGTAGTTGAGTTCGGCTTCCTTGCCTTCCGGGCTGATCCCGAAGTTCTTGGGCTTCTGAGCCGAGTTGGCCGAAAAGAAGCAGGCGTTGTCGCTGCCTTTGCGCATGGCCAGTGAGATAAAACCCTCCTCGGCGAGCTCGAACTCCCGGCGATCGGAGATGAGCACCTCAGTGGGGATTTTGGTCTGAATGGCCCCCATGGACTCGAACTGGTGTACCGGAAGGTCTTCAACCGCACCGCCCCCGAGCGGTCCGATGATATTGGTGCACCATCGGTATTTTGCGAAACTGTCCGTAATCCGGGATGCGAAGGCAAAGGCGGTATTCCCCCACAGGTAATGCTCGTGGGATGCGGAGACATCTTCTTCATAATTGAAGGCCTTCACGGGTTTGGTATCCGGGCTATAGGGCAGGCGTAACAGAAAGCGGGGCAGGGCTAGGGCGACGTAACGGGCATCCTCGGATTCCCTGAAGGACTGCCATTTGATGTACTGTGGGCCTTCGAAGATCGATCTTAAATCCTTCATATTGGGCAGACCGTTAAAGTCGTCCAGCCCGAAAAATTCGGGTCCGGCCGCGGCGATAAACGGGGCGTGTGCCATGGCCGACACGCTGGCAACATGTTGCAATAATTTGATATCCTGAGGTCCGGGTCCGAATTCATAGTTGGCGATAATGTTTCCGTAAGGCTTTCCGCCGAACTGACCGTACTCTGCCGTATAGAACGTCTTATAAAGCCCGGATTTGGTGATTTCCGGTGCATCTTCGAAGTCCTCCAGGAGATCTTCTTTGCTCGCGTTGAGCAGTTCCAGCCTGATGTTTTCCCTGAAATCGGTCTTGTCCACCAGAAACTTCAATGAATTCCAGGAGGATTCCAGTTTCTGGAAGTCCGGATGATGCAGAATTGCATCCATCTGAAGACTGAGTTTTTTGTCAATTTCAGCAATCATCTCATCGACCGTGGCTTTGGAAACCTTCTCCACCTCCCGTCCAGGCTCGACGAGCTGTGCTATCAAGGCCTCCACGCCCTTTTTCGCCAGAGAGTAGCTTTCATCTTTTGGCTTGATTCGGGTAGCGCTGACGATTTCGTCAAGCAGAGAGGGTGCCTCGGCTGTTTGTTCCTCCGGGGAAACGGTCTGTTCTTTTTCGCGTTCTTCGGCCATATGATCCCCCTTTCTTATTCTTCGATTTTAAGCTCTTTTAACAGCTGTTCCCTGGCGGCCTCATTTTTGATCAATTCCTGGATTTTCTTGCGAAACTCCGGGCGATTGCTCATGGGGCCTTTCAGGGAATTCAGTGCTTCCCGGAGTTCGAGAAGCTTGTTCAGCTCCGGTGTGTTTTTGGCGATGGCTTCCGGCTCGAAATCTTTGATCGACTCGAACTTCACTGAAACGTTCAACTCCGCGTCGGGATCTTCGGAAAGCTTGTTAGGGACCGTTAAATCGAGGCTCAGGTTTTGAGCCTTCAACACCTCGTTGAAATTGTCCTTGTCGATGTTGATCGGCTCGCGCTCCTCTACCATCCGGCCATCCGGACGCTGTGTGAAATCGCCTACAACCAACAGCTTGAGCGGAAGTTCAACCTCTTCTTTGGCGTCACCCGTGGCGGGCCGATACACGATATTTACCCTTTCCTTCGGGGCGACAGATCCTTCTTTTGCCATGGCTTTCCCCTTTCGTTTGAAATTAATATGAAAACACTACGGAAAATCCAAAAATGATACCATAACCTGCTCAGCATGGAGCTGAAACTGTTCCTGTAAAGATAACTTCGCGAAGATATTAGAATTTTTTTCCCAAAAACACAACTGATTTTCTGAGAAATTCATTTCATGGTTTACTGAGCTTCAAAGCTTCTGCCGGATCGAGTTTGGCGATCTGGCTGAATACGGCTTCCGCCTTACTTTTTGCCTCAGTAGTGGTGTAAGTGCTGTAAGCGGTCCATACCAGCTTGAGGCCGTCTAACGCCAGCCGGGGATCCCAGGTTTCAAGCCGGTAAGTTTCGATGTCCTTTAAGACTAGTTCAAGATGAGGCACTGCCATGTCCGTCCGCTTTGATCCTATAAACATGCGGCACAAGGCTAATCGCCACATGAGGGCCTCTTGCTGTGAGACGCAGTTTTTCAGTTCTGTTTGAAGCAACTGAACCGCTTCAAGCAGCTTCTTTTTCTTGGCAAGGGCCTGCGCCTCTGCCAGGGTATGTGCCATACGATGGGTTTCATCCGTGCCTTTGACGGTTGCCGGCGTGGGCACCGCAGAGTCCGCGGCTGATCCAGCCCCCAGGGCAATACCTTTCAGCCACTGGCTGGTTTCAGGATCGGCAAAAGGCGTGCCGTCGGAAAAGGTCATACCGACAAGACCCGGCAGGCGATGAATGAAAAGGGCGGTTTCCTGGGACACTGCTTCATTGGCGTTCTCGTAGCCATCTCCGAGGTTGCCTAAGGCTTCGGCCACGAGACGGTTCAAATCAAACCAGAAGATATATTGCGACAGCCGCTGCTCGGCAGCCATGATAAGGGCATTCCAATTGCCGTTTTCCTTGAAGTCCAGCAGCGATTGAAGAATCTGAGGGGCAGGGGGCGGGATCTGAGTTTGCCCGTCAGATTCCGGTGGAAGCGCCGAAACTACCGACCAGGCAGCGATTCGCCGATAGCGGTAGGCCATGGCATTCGTGAGATCGGTTTCCAGAAGAAAAGCGGCGGCCTGCCGGACCTTTTGCATGCCCGAGGAGATGACCTTTTGAGCGTCCTGAACGGTTGCGAGGGTTTCCGGTTCAGCGGCGGCAGGAGCAGGTTTGGGGGCCTCTCGTTTCATTTCCGGCTCCGGCGCGGGCGGCGGCTCCGGCCAGGCCTGTTCCGTGAACGGGGCCGCTTCGGTCTCCGGTTTCTTTTCTGACACGGATGGAACCACTTCAAGAGCGCGCTGAATCGGCCGGAGCAAAGGCGGTTCAGGCAGGTACTCGTTCAACAGGGTATCGATCTGTGAAAGGGTTGTTTTGATGGCCTCCAGTTTTTCCGCTGCAACCGGTTCGTGCTTTACCGCGGTCAGGGCCGCTTCGGTTTTCTCCACCCACCACTCGACGGCTCCCATCCGGCCGCGCATCCGCTTTTTGGGCGGAAACATGTTGTCCCAGTGATTGGCGATAAGGTCATGGATGACGATCAACCCGTCAGCCAATCCCTCGATGCGGCGCATGTGAACCTGACTCACCGCCAAATAGCTGGCTACCAGGAGATCCTTCGATTTATTGGCCAGGATCGCAGCTGCCAGATCGCTGACTTTTTTCCAGTCTGTACCGCCTGATGCCGAGGGTACTGAGAGTTTATCAATTTCAGCCTGAAGTTCCTCGTACTCGGGCTCATAGCGGACATCTGATCCGGCAGGCTGATCGGGTTGAATAGGGTCTTTTCCTAAAGAAAGAATTTCCATTTACGAATTCCTGCTCGCCCTCTTAAAGTTTTACGATTTCATTCTATGGTATTTTCAAAGGGAATGTCTGTTCAAATCCTGTATAGACCACATGCTCCCATGAAATACAAAACGCAATGCAACGGGGGTGATAAAATGTTTGCTCACCCTCCCCTTTACCCGCCTGAAGTCTGGCGGGTTGGCCCCTCCCATCAAGAGAGGGGGCTTTGAAATTGGATACCCTGCAGCGGCTCGACTGAGCTCACCGAAGTCTTGCTGCAGGGGTGGTTCAGGCTGAGGATATGGACCAAAGCCTTTCAAAATCGCTCGAGTTCAGCGATCGAGTGAATAAGGCCAGGTACGATTGTTCCGGAATCCCTCCCATAAACACGGCATTGGGAACAATATCCGTGCGTGACTTAAGAGCACGGTTCCAAAACCCCACGAGCGATGAGGTGTCACCGTCGTGGTAAGAGTCGATGGACACTAAGAACTCATTGCGCGTCAAAAGCGCTTCGGCGGCTCCCCCAATGGCACCGAATGTGCTGGTATGACCGTTTTGGTCATGGCCATGCCCTGGCCCGGCAGTGTGTAAACCTTGAGTGGCGAGGGCAGACCAATCCTCAGTCGGCATGTTAATCCGGCTGATCTCAGATTCCAGCTGCTTCAAGTCGGCGAGGGGCCTGGAGGCAAGGTATTCGATCTGGCTCCAGATTCCCTCGAACAAAAACGCCAAAAGATCCCAGTTTTCTTCCCAGCCCGGCAGGGTACCGGTTCCCATAATCAGGAGGGGATACGGTCTGCCTGCGCTATCACTGCTGTCCCGCCCGACACCGCAGGCGATATGCCCTTTTCGTATCCCCCTGGTCCAAAAGCGCCACGAATGAAACTTCCGGCCGGCATGGTTCTTAGCAAGCAGTTTCTGATACCCGCTCTCGATCCAGGCCGCAAAGGCCTGCGCCAGGGGCGCAACATCGCCGAGCTGGAAGTAGTCCATTGCCGCGGGGTGCTTTCCCGTGGCGGACCATTCCCAGGGGGATTTCGGCCTTATTGATCCCAGCACGCTGCAATTTCCTCGGGTACCCTACCAGGACCGGTGCGGAAAAGCCCGATAACCGGCGTGTTCCCTTTGAAGCTGTATTTCGCCTTAAGGTACTGAACCCCCATCCGTTTGAGATCGGCTTGTTCGTCCGGGAATTCCCGGGGATAAAAGGTACGTGAGCCTTTTTCAAAATCTCTCAGGAATTCCGCAAATGCCATGTTTCCGGTGTATTTTTTGGTCAAAGTCAGATTGCTAATTTTTATCGTGAATACGACGTCGCCGCAACTTTGAGGGGACCACTTAAAGCTTTTTCGAACCGGGTAGTTGAGATTGACCAGGCGCAGGGTTTCATTGGCACACTGCATTTCCAGGACAGTCTCGTGGGGTATCACTGAAGCCTCTTTGTTAGCGCCGGTCGGTTCTCCCTGAATAGTGACCGTGTAGCTGGCCATGACCGGTCGTGCTGACCTGGAGCCCTTGGTTAAGAAGGAGAAAAAGTACTCATCAAATGGTACGCTTTGCCCCATTATCTCTTTCGCATAAAAGCCTTTTTTAAGGCTTCTCGCAAGAAACGGCTTGGCCGGCCCGTCGACGAATTTCTTGGCATATCCGTTTTCACCCAATAGAAGTTCCATGAGGGTAGCCCTATCAGGGGCTCCCTGCACCTCAACAAGCACTTCTGTTTCCCAGAGTTTCTGCAGCTTGCATGCCGCTTCTTTGGAGGCAAACGCCAGGAAATAATTAAGAGGGCCTTGCACCAGTCTCCAGAATAACTCTTGATCCGGCCCGGTGCCGGCCATGGCGGAGTTGAGCTGATCCAGTGCCCTCGTTCCAGCATAAAAGGGTGTTTTGCTGGTGGCAGGGTCATCATTATAGATGGCTGCAGCCGCCTGGTAAGCCGTCTCTCTGGAGGCAGAAACCGGCGCGATTTCGGCGAGTGCATTTTGGTAATCATGTAATGCTTGAGCAGCCATGAGCTTGGATTCCAGGCCCCCGGCTTTCACACCGGTTTGTTTTTCAAGCGTGGCAAGCTTTTTTTCCACTTTCTGGGTCGCCTTTTTGATGATCCCTGGTTTTTCTCCCTTGGTTTCTTTCAGCTTCGCGGCCTTAACCCTTGTGGTCTTGTAATCGTTAACGAGCTGCAGCCACGACGGCAGCTCCGTGTTTTTGGCAAAGGGTTCTATCTCTTCTACAAGGCGATCAAGCAGCGCGAAATACGGATTCTGATCGGTACCCATCAATGACGCCACCTGACGCCATTCGGCTTTTCCCTTCAGCCGGTCGGCACCACGGGGAAATGCGACGCCAAAGTCATGCCAGGCACTGAAATATGTCTTAGGGTACCACGTTTGGAATTCCAATTTCCTGCTTGCAATGATCATAGGGTCGAAAAGGGCGGATTCAATCTCGGTTAGAAAAGCATCGATCTTGGCTTTTCCCTGAAGGGTAAAAGCAGGCGGCACCTTGTTTTGGTCCTCGAGCTCCAGGCTCCCTCCCCAAAAATCCTGTAAGGTAAGGTATGAGAGTGCTGGATCGAGATTTATCCAGGTGGCAATCCAATTCAAATTGGAGTCTTTCAGCGTAAGCACGTGCCGTAACAGAATCAGCAGTTCATTCATCTCCTTATTCAATACGCTGGCATCCTCATGCCAGAAAACATAATAAAAGTATAAATCCGCCAGTTTCTGTCCGACTTCAGGGATGACTTCCTGGCTTGCTGCCTGCAATGTACGTACATAGGACGGCTGGGGCCTGGCCTTGAGAACCTCCAGCGCTTCATTTTCAAGCCGGCGGCGCACGAGGTTAATACGCCGGACTAATTGGGCACCGTGTGCGCCGATGACCTCCTGGGATGTTGCGGCTGAAAAGTGCGTCATCGTCTCGGCCATTTTCTCGTTATAATTAACCAGGAGACCGTCGTAGAATTGTTTACAGTATTTCGTTTTAAGTTCATGCTCAACGTGTATGCTTTGGGATAACCCAAACCTGGGGAGCCACCATCCCCGATTCCGATCTTCCACTCTGAGGATCGCCTGACGAAATCGATCCAGGCTGATCACATCGGCGACAAGTTCGTTCTGCAAAACGACCGGTTTGGAAGCCTCCTTTGAAACTTCTCTCATGATCATCAAATTTTTGGCAAACGAAAAGCTCAACAACCCGCAAATCGCAATGGCCACGGCCAGCCAGGCCGCCAGGCCCAGATTCTGCGTCAGCCTGCTCCACTCCAGGGTTCGCTGGGTGGGAGCAAACAGGCCTCTGTCGGCGGGCATGATGCGTGAAAAAAAGTCGTGCAGGAACAGTCCCTTGCTGGTTCCCGGCAATACTTCCCGCTCATCGATCAGGCCGAGCTCCTTAAGAAAATGGGAATACGGGCTGCCTTCCTGTTTTCCGCTGCTAAAGTAGAGCCCTCTGAGTATCGGTGTCTCCTGATAGGGATTTTCCTGAAAGGTGCCCTTCATAAAGGCGCTGAGCCTGGGTTTAAGACTTTCGAACTCCTCGGGAAAGAGAAGTAGCCCGGGGTCTGGGGTTTTGGACCTGGATTTATGAAAAAGGAGCAACCGTAAATCTCTCAATCGCTCGCCCAGGGAGTGCATGGAGTTTCCCGTGAAGGATTGGACGTCGGTCGAGAGGTCTTGGTTTATCATTCCCATGGCCTGGCCGAGTGTTTCTTCGGGCAAGGTAGCGCAAAACGTGGTCATGCCTTGAACTAAATCACACTTTGTCACCAATACATAGACAGGAAACTTGGCTCCCAGAACACGCATCAACTCATCGATACGGCGACGGATGCTTCTGCCTTCTTCCTCCAGTTCATCAGGCCCTGATAATGCCAGCTTATCGGCGGCGATGGTTACGACAAGGCCGTTTATGGGTTCCCTTTTTCGGAACTTCGCCAGCAACTTTAAGAATCTCTGCCACTCGTCCTTGTCGCGACCCTCGTCAACAGGAATGGCGTACCTGCCGGCGGTGTCAAGGATTATCGCCTGCTCGAAGAACCACCAGTCACAATTCCGTGTTCCGCTAATGCCTGATGCCCGCCGTATTTCGACGAATGGCGAGGATAGCCCGGCGCTCTGAATCGCCGTGGTTTTTCCCGAGCCGCTCTCCCCGATCACCATATACCAGGGCAGGACATAAAGGGGATTCCCGTATTTTTTAAGGTGTGATTTTCTGAGCGCTGTGATGGCCTCCTTCCATCCATCCTGCAGCTCTTTTGAGCCCTCCTTTTCCTTATCACCGAGGGTTTTTCGGTAGGATTCGTCCTGCGCAATAACCTGCTGTACAAATCGCTGCTCACGTCGCCTGAGCAGAATTTTCCGTAACAGCAACAGGCAAAGCACCAGACCCAGCAGGCCGAAAAGAATGAAAATACCCACCCACCAGGCCCATCCCATACCCAGGACCAGCCAGAACACCAGGCCAACAACGACCACTACCACAAGGGCAAGCAGGAAGACTTTTAGAATGTTTCCAACCATTTATGGCACCGCATGTAATAGGTTTTCGCCGATATTGCTGAGAATAAAACCATAGACCATGAACAAAGCGGCGTAGAGCACAACGGGAAAAGCAATAGCCGCAAGGGTAATTGGAGAAAACCGTTGCTTGCGCCGCTCCGGAGTCGCCCGATCTGTTTGCAGGGGATAGGCACCTGCAAACAGATCGCCCTTATCGAGGGCAGGGAGCCCTACAGAGCTACCCGTCAGAACCTTCAGGTTCGAAGTTCTCAATTGCTCAAGGAGGAAGTCATCTCCCTCATGGATATATCTCCCGGTAAAACCCATGGCAAGACACAGGTAAAAGACCTCCCGCACGTAATTCTGATGAGGGCCGAGCATATTCAATCGCTCGAAAAACATCTCGCCGGCATCGGCTGTCCGAAAGTAGGTGCGTTGAAGCTGTTGTCTCTGCCACTGGTTCTTGTCATTCCATGGAGAGCTGAGGATCGCCTCATCGATCCATGCAAAAATGGCAAAACGCGCATGGTCGCTATCTTCTTTGGAAATACCTTTATCTTGCAGGCAGGCATCGGCCTGGGAAACAAGGCGTTCGATATCGGCCTTCACCTGGTCGAAGGCAGGTTGCCTTGTTTTTACTGTTTTCAGGAAATAGGCCGTGTAAGCTGAGAGTTCCGTGAAACAGTCGACGATTCGCATAGTTACGTTCTCCCTACAACCATGAGCTCGATTTTCAGATCCTCCGGAGCCGTATCCCAGTACAAGGCGATATTATGACCCTTTTGAACCTGTGCCCATTGGTCGCCGTGATGATCAATCTGGCAGTAGATTGCGCGGGCCCTGCGGGGAAGCTCCTGGGGTGGAGCGGAAAGATGCTCCACTTTTATCCCTGGAAGCGCCCGGGCGATCAATAACGGCAACGATTCCCTTGAACTCAATTTAACGATGGTCTCCAGAGACTGAAGCACTGATTGAGGATCGGCCTCTGTTTCAAAGACCAGGTAAAACCGATTTGCCCCTTCGAATATGGCCGGCTGCAGATCGGAGGCATAATAGGTTCCGTCAAAGAGCAGCTGAAAGACGTATTCGGGTCCTGCCGTGATCTCGTCCAGTAGTTTTGTTATGATTGCACCGACCCCTTCAAAACACCCGTGAAGGTTGCGGTGATCATAACCCAAAACACCTTGGCTCCCGTCCGCCAGTTCCCCCATGACATCGACTTGTTCTGAAAAGGCGGAGAGCTCTCCGATCATCTGTCTTAGGAGCCCGTATACATTCCAGGGATGGGCGTGGCCGGAAGCCAGCACGTGCTCAAGGAAGGGGATGTAGCGATTGAGGGATCTGAGGGCCAACAGATACACCGTATCCCTGGCCCCGAATTCGGCAGTATGAATCCCCCGGTCGCGTTTGTAGGATTCCAGCTGCCGGCCGCGTGATGCGATTTGATCCTTGATATCCACAATCAGCCGCAACAGGACTTCCGAACTCTTGACGGTGAGGGCCGGCGGAATGAATTTCTCGGAAAGCACAACGCGCTCGCCCGTTCTTTCCAGCCGGGCAACGGGTATGAGCTGATATTCCCCGAGCTGATCTTTTTCCGTCTCCCAGAAGACCTTCAAGACATGATGAAGCCGCTGCACCTGAGCCGGTGGCCCGTTGTGATGCAAATCCTGAACCTCCTCCGGGTCAGCTGTTGTTACAAACCGTGTATTCACATCCGCAAGATTTGACAGCCGAGGAAGAACGGTTACATTTTCGCCGATTTCGTTCCATTTCTTAAGCCCCACATAAACACCAAGCGGTTTGCCGCCTTCCACCCAGGCCTCGTCAAACGAACGGGCCTCGATAATCGCATTACCCGGCAGGGCGGTATAGGTCATGTCCGGAAAAACGAAGTTGCCTCTCACCAGATTAAAGTTCAGGTTATCGAGGGCGGCTGTCTGGATTTCCAACTCTCCGATTCCCCAGGGATATGGACAAAGATATTTGTATACCGGTGTCAGCAGGGATTGAGCGTGCAAATCCGCCAGCTGCAAGTGCTGGGGCTGCAGAAAAAGGCCTTGATGCCAAAACAGTGGTCGCTCCATAATACGATACCTTTTAGCTTATAGGATTTGTTCAGGTCCCAGTCTAAGATCGATCTCCAGGATACCCAGCTTTTGTATTTTGCTCCTTTTGATGAACCCCTTTTTCTCAATAACGACCGGAATTTCGTATAAGCGCACCATCCTTTCTTTTTGAAGGAGGTAATAACCGGCTGCGACTGCGACGTATCTGGCCCCTTCTGCCCGGTCCAAATTAAAGATGGTATCTTGTCCGGGTTGAACAATCAACCTCTTTGCCCCGGCCACGCTGGCGTCAAAAAGGCCGCACTCCAGAAGTCGATAAAGCCCATCCTTATCACCGGAAAGTTGATTGAGCGCGTTGGGATCCTTGAGCTGATAGACACACACCAAAAGGGTATGAGCTTTGCCGTCACTGAGGTTTAATTGGTGATCGGCCTTCACATGGACCTTGATTGCGCCTTCCTCATATGCCGATTCAGGCGACGGCAGTTGTTTTGCCGCACAGGACCATATCACGATAACCAGTAATAAACAATTCAGTATGATAACTATTTTTTTCAATGGCCACCTCCTTACTGTAAGAATAATTTTTGGCAATTGTTTTCGAATTCCCTCAAGAGCTCTTCCATAAAGCGCCCGGACTCAAAATAACCTTTAAAGGCCTCGAATTTTTGAACATACAGCTCAAACGATTCAGCCTTGCGCTGGCGGCCGAGCTTGAAACCACCACCCTGAGAGGCGGCAATCCGTTCGGGATCCAGCTCGACCATGATTTCTTTGACTTTTTTCTCCGCTGCGACCTTGAATGCCTGTTGTGCAGTCAGAAACGCCTTGCTGATTTGACCCAGATAATTCTCCAGCGATCTTGACTGGTTCTCCCCTTCCAGATGAAAACCGATCACGTGCCGGATGGTTTGGATCCCCTCGTGCTGGCCCAGAAAGGTCATGTTAATGACACCCACCAGTTGATTCAGTATGTCGAACATGGTATTCAGGGAATCGGCCAGTCGCTGCAAAAGCTCGGCAGAGCAAAGATCCGCCTGGGTGACCTTTTTTCCCAAAAGAAACGAGAAAATCCGGATCAAGATGTCTTGATCCACATTTATTTCTTCGGCCGTACAGACGTCGGTTTGTTCAAATTTGCTCGCCAGTTGACCCAACAATTTGACCTTATCATCGCTCGAAATCCCGTTGAGCGAGCTTTCGAGAAATACCTCTATGAGATTACCGGCCCCCGGTGTGTCTGTGGCGTATATCCGCCGGATTTCGTTGGCCAGTACCTCCAGATCGTGTTGGTCAGTCACCGTCTTATCGCTCGCCTCTTTTTTTTGTTGGGTCAAAGATCACCGTCTCAGGTATATCATCGTCTTTTTCTTTGGCGCTTGCCTGCGTTTTCTCAACCGGTGTCTCGCCGGGTGCATTCGAAATGCTTTGTTCTGTTAGTTTTGAATTGCCCGCATCAGCCGGTCGTTTTTCCTCGGAACTACTGTGTGAAGCCGAAGGTTCTTTCGGGGAGATGATAACCGTTTCCGGAATATCGTTCTCCCGGGATTCTACAGGAGATGGCGTTTCTTCCTTGGGAGTACCGTGAGCAAAAATAACGGTTTCCGGTATATCATCAGCCGGTTGTGAAGCAGGGGTGGGGGTCTCAGCCGGTGCAGCATGTTCCGCTTTTACCATAACCGTTTCAGGGACGTGATCTTCTTCGACCTCTGAAGAGGGGGGTTCTCCCCTGAAATCATCGGCAGAGAGCATAACCGTCTCCTTGATTACCACATCCTCCGGTAGATCCGCCACCGCCTGAACGATCTTCTGGTCCTCCATCGGCAGGTCTGCCGAGATTTCCTCTGCTCCGGAGGGAACTGATTGAACAGTGCTTTGCCATTTTGCGGCTATATTCAAGAGTATCTCGTGAATAGCCTTATTGTCATCACTGGGGGATGTGCTGACGCCCGCACTTCTGGGCATGAACAGGGCCTTGTTTATATCAGTTCTGAGTTGCTCATAATCTTGCCAGAACTTGGTCTGGGAAAATTGGGATGTCTCGTTCATGCTGCCCTGGATCAGGAGAACTCCCAAATCGAGGGACCGTGCCCAAAGAGCCGCACAGCTTTGATCAAACGTCTTTTGAACCGGGTTCCAGAATATGTTCGCGGGGGAAGAAAGAGCCAAATTGTGTATTTTTAAGGCTAATTCAGGGCCGAAATCGTCTTCCGATGGGAGATTTTCAACAACCTTGGCGATTTCCGCATGAATCTTGGAGAAATCCTGTGTGGAGTTGGCGAGCAGAACGCAGAACCAGTTGAATCCGAGAAAGGAGAGGGCATACAATGGAGACGATTTGTGCGTTAGAAACGCTTGAGTGGAATCACCCCCGATGCCCATCACATTCAATTTAAAATTCCAGAGAGCTGGCAGCATGTTACTTTGTTCAGCTGTTGTGACCCAGATCTTATCCATGGACAGGCCCAGACCAGGGTAGGCGAATCTGTCAAGGCCGGAAAACACGATTCTAGCCATCTCCCCCAGCAGAGAGAGCTTCAAATGCAGCACTTCAAGGAAAAACTGCCCATGTTTATCAAAGAAGAACAACGACTTCTGAGAATTCTCTTGTTCAAAACGCCGTAGTAATTTCAATCTTCCCATCTGGCCGTTGGCCTCAAACCGATCCGCCACATCATTAACATCAGCTCCTGCCAGCAGGGGCAGAAAATCACGCACCTGAATCGATTGGGCGTCAAGGACCATCATGAAAAAAGGGTAGAAACACACCGGCACGATCCGTGTCGTTGATAAATGCTGTGTTTCATAGCACTCTTGAAAATGAGCACATCCGATACAAGGAATGCTCGCATGCTCAGTTTCAATGCGAGCCAGTTGGCCGAATCCCCGTATGAGATCCTTATGGTCTTTTACGATTTCCGGATCGGAGTCAGCTAGTGAATGTACATAGAAATCGGATTCACCCAGGGCATCGAGGCAGTTCGGGCAAAACAGATAACGTTTGAGAGAGGTGGAATAGGGTTGGAGGTCCATACCGGACAGCAGATCTTCGTCATGGCAGATTTGAATCGAAAACCCACACTGAGGGCATGATGGCTGGAAAAAGATTTGCCGATGTGTACAGTAGAACAAGGATTGCCATGGCAGAAGCTTGCCGTTATCACCCACTTGATCCTTTAGAATGATAATCGAATCATGTTCACGGGAAGCGGTTAGGAAGGAAAATAGATTTTGCCAGGCTTGGTCAACGTCCCGGTTGTTTGCCGGCCAAGCCTCATCCTTTGGTAAGCGATAGTCGCCTTTTTGGATCAGAAGGAATACATCTTTGATTTTCGAACCTGCATTGCTTACAACTGAGGCCTCAAGGATTAAGGCGAGCGGATCAGATTCATCTATGGCTAAAAAGGGAGAATGAGTTTCGTTGATAGCAGAGCCGTTTAAGCTGTTCAACGATAGCTTTAGATAGAATTCGGCATCGTTAGAATCCAGATAATGAATCAATGAAGGTAGTGCAGCAGTGGAGTTCACACAGAACCTCGGGTTTAGATCTGGGATTGCTCATCGTTACGAGCTTTTCACACAACGTCATTGACGGTCTTGGTCAGCCTGCTTCAGGATTTGAATGCGATATGATGAATAGATGCCAAGTAATCCCTTCTGACAAAGGAGTGAATCGTGAAATCTGTAACAGCTAAAAACTATAATAATATTAATGGACTGTCAAGAACCTTGTGCTCGAAGCGGTGGGTAATAATTCGCTACAAATAAGGGGAGGATTTGCTGTTGCTTCTGTATTGGTTGAGACGATTTCGTGGGTGGAGCCGGATTAGGTGATTGGTCTTGTTCTGCGGGAAAAGTGCGTGATTATCTGTCTTTCTTCAGAGAATTGGCCAGGAGGAATTTTGCACAAAATAATTGACAGAACCTTATGATCGGGGTAAATATTCTAAGGCAAAATGGCACGTTAAGGCACTTTGATTTTTGTTGGTTTGCTAGGTTTGTTGCGGTGGAACAGGTACTACTTCTAAATATTACGTATGAGCCCCTCAAGGTCATTAACTGGAAGCGGGCGATCATCATGCTCACCCTTGGGAAGGTGGAGGTGCTCGAGGAATACAATAAGGAGATACATTCCGTAAGTTTCGCAATCAAGTTGCCCGCTGTTGTTCGGCTCCTAAGATTTGTTAGAAGACCAAAGAGGCCGGTAAGGTTCTGCAGGCAGAATATCTATATCAGGGATGATTACAGGTGTCAGTATTGCGGCAGCCAATTTCCTTCGCCCGAGCTTACCTGGGATCATGTGCTGCCAAGGGCAAGGGGTGGAAAGACAGAGTGGGAGAATATCGTCAGCTGTTGTATTGAATGCAACAGAAAGAAAGGAGGCAGGATTCCATCGGAGGCCTCAATGGCCTTGGTCCGGAGACCGAGCAGGCCTGAATGGTTGCCAATCCTGAAGATTACCCTTCAGTTCAGGCATATGCCCCAATCGTGGAGGGATTATCTGTACTGGAACGTGGAGTTGGAGGAGTAAAGCAGAGCACAGACAAAGTCACCGAGGTTTATGAAAACGTGAAGAGGCCCCAGGCCGCGGTAGTTAGGTTCCAACAGGGCCTTTACAATTGATTCTTCCCTTTTGGCCGTTCGCATTTTCGCTGTGGGCGGCCATTTCTTATGCTGACAGCCGATCGTTGACCCTGGCGCATTCAGTCGAAAAGGAGTTGAGGCCAATCAATTTTCGCAAACGTCGTGGTGAGACGATGGTCATCATCAAGAACGGTGAAGGTCAGCTTTGGAAATACCCTTTCGGCGATGACCTTTATGGCCTGGCAGGGAATGACCTCGTCATTCTTTCCGTGAAACACAGAAACGGGAACCGTAAGCGTTTCCGAAAGATATGGTTCAAACTCCGGTAGATTAAGGGCAGGGGCCAGGAGAATGAGTTTCTTGACCTTGTCACGATTTTGAAATGCATAGAGCCCAGCCATCAGCCCCCCTAAAGAGGAGCCTATCATAGTTATCGCACTCCTACCGCGGAGGATCTCATTGAGCTTTGACATCCGATTCGATAGATCACTTACGAAATCGGGGATAATCATTCGTGGGGCAAGCTCTCTAAAAAAACGGCCCTTTGTTCCTTGACTGCTGCTCTCTTGGCCATGAATAAAAATGGTTGGATTTTCTAAACTCTCCACCACTATCTCTTCTTGGCCTCTAACTCATGGATCTTCTGTTCGAGCTCCGCTATCCTCTTTTCGATTTGCTCTATCCTCTTTTTCTTCTCTTCCCGCTCTTTGTCCAGCCGCGCCTCTTGCACAGCAACTGGTGCCCCCTCTTCTTTTACGATTCTGCTGACGCTCGAGAGACTCACCCCGTATTCTCTGGCTATCTTCCTCATGGGAAGTCTACTTGCATGGGCCTTTGTGACCTTTTGCCTTATTGCTTCATCAATCTTTTTTCTGGCCATTTATGTCTCCTTTCAATGTTGACTTTTTGGTTGAAAGGTCTTTAGCCTCTTTGCCCAGTTTTATGGCAAGCAATGATTCATCCCGAAGCATTGTTACCGCGCTGACGTCCAAGGATTCAAAAATGGGATATATGCTGATCCGGTCGTCGTCTTGAGCAATGTGGCTAAACGGAACAGACTCGCCGTTCACGAGAACCAGATCAACCTCCTCGGGCGGCACTCCCAGCAGGTAGATTGCTTCTTCGACAGTGGCTGAGCCTTTAAGGGATAGGCTGAATGTTCTTTTTCTTTTTTCTTCAGGAAGGTAATCATTCAGCTCCTCATAAAGACGAACGTAAACCGTGCTATCCATGGAGAACAATCTTCACCCTAGAGGAAACGTTGAATTGAAACAAGAAAAAACAGCCTACCTCCTCGCTATTAATCTAGAATAACATATTTTTTCTTTTTTTCGCTACTCATTTTTGCGGGCATTGTATTGTGTCGATTGCAGAGTCCATCCCAAAACCAATAGTGAAAACAGTTTTATGACATACATAGTTAACAATTGTGAGATTCGATGGTTTGCGCTGCTCGGGGAAAGCCGGATCGGGCGTTAAGGCGAAATAGCGATGGAGCCTGCTATTAAAAAGGGAGTTCATTTCTTTGGAAACGATTGGGAACACCCGTGAAGAAGACTGAGACAAACACCAAAAGGGCATTCGGAAGATCAGTGCCAGCAGGCTGTCTCTTGAGCATTCCTTTTAGCATGAGGGCTGTCTCAGGAGCATGATGCGTAAGGGCGAATTATGGCTCAATAATTACTTTGAGTGAGTCCTGAGCATTCTCAACAAGCGAAAAGGCTTCCCCCGCTCGAGCCAGCGGGAAACGATGAGTTATCATGTCGCTTACTACAAGGTTATGTGATCTGATCAATTCTATTGCCTGGGTTATGTCCTGGGGAGCGCCGGCATACGCCGTGGCAATGGTTATCCCGTTATTCCAGATGTCAAATGCGGGAAGGGCGAGCTTAACACCAGGCTCGGGCGGAGCAAAAAGGAGTACTGTTCCGCCTCTATCCGCGCAATGCCATGCCCTGTCAAATGCACCTACGGCACCGGCTGAAACAATTACGAGATCTGCCAGACGCCCTTGGTTGACCTTTCTTAGCTTTTCCGGCGTAAGGTCGGGCGCCAGAAGACATGCTCTTGCCCCGAAGCGCTTCGCGAAAGCCAGCCGCTCTTCGTGTAGGTCAACTACGGTTACAGAGCCAGCCCCCAATGCTCGTGCCAGTTTGAGGTGGAGCAAACCTGATATCCCACCTCCCATTATCAAGACTGTTTGGCCCGGCTGTAAGCGGGCAATTTTTTGGCCTCTCAATACACAAGCCAGAGGCTCGATAAAGGTTCCCTCCTCGTAAGTCATCTCATCGGGCAGAAGGTAGACTCCTCGGTCCACATTGATCTTAGGCACCCTGATAAACTCGGCAAATCCTCCGGGATCAAAATTCGTTGCTCTTAGGGTGTCGCATACCGTGTGGTGACCGTTCAGACAGTAGTGGCAGGTATTACAGGGAACATGGTGGGATACAAAGACCCGATCCCCTAATGAGTAGCCCGTAACGTTCGTCCCAGCGGCAGCTATCTCCCCTGTCATCTCGTGGCCGAGGACCAGCGGCGCCTTTTTGAGCCGGTACCATTCCAGCACGTCACTGCCACACACGCCGCATGCATGCATTTTGACCAGGAGCTCGTCAGGGCCTATTTCAGGTACGGGAATCTCTTCAAGCCGTACATCCCTGTTGCTATAGTACATCGCGCATTGCATGGCACATACCCCGCTCAATGTGGTCGGTGACTCACTAGGTCGCAGATGGCCTGCAGGTCGCTACCCCTTCTTGCTGAGGTCATGGTAGAGTTCCTGGGCCTCTCTGGGTGTTGCATTGTTATGAATAACAGCGTGTAAAGCCCTCATCATGGGCACGGGATGGCGATTCTGCCAGACGTTTCTTCCAAGATTCACGCCTATTGCCCCTTTCTGAATGCCATCATAGACAAACTCAAACACCTCAAGCTCTGTCTCACACTTCGGGCCACCTGCAATAACAACCGGCACGGGGCACCCTTCGACTACCTTGTCAAAATCCTCCGGGCTATAATAGGTTTTTACAATCCTTGCTCCCAATTCAGCTGCAATTCTACAGCTCAGCGCCAGATACCGGGCAGTCCTTTTTTCCAGCTCCTTGCCCACCGCAGTTACGGCCATCACCGGAATACCGTATGGTTCGCACTGGTTAACAAGCTGGCTCAAGTTGCTCAGTGTCTGTTTCTCGTAGTCCGAACCCACAAATATGGACATACCTACAGCAGCAGCATTGAGCCTGATGACTTCATCTATCGAGGTGGTGATGGTCTCGTTGGACAAGTCTGCACCTATAACGCTTGTACCCCCGGAAACCCTCAAAATGATTGGTGTTGACGTGTTGGATGGAACCGATGAGCGCAATACGCCTCTGGTGACGAAAAGGCCGTCAGCATAAGGTAGAAGCCCTTCTATGGTTTCAGAGGGCTTCTCAAGGCAGCTCGTCGGGCCCTGGAAGTAGCCATGATCGATAGGCAGAAACTGGCAGCGACCGTCTTCCTTGACCAGTCTGGAAAGCCTGTTTTCAATACCCCAGTCCATCTAATCCTCCTTGTCTTAAAGCATGAAGTATGCAGAAAGAAAGTAAGCAGTTTTCTCCTTACTCCTTACTGCTTAGTGCCTACTCTACTTAATCCTCCCGCTCCCCCGTGATAAACTCCTCGGTCATCCGATACTCCTTTGAGGCGGCCTATGCGCGGTCATAAGATTTTAATTTCTATAGAAAGAATCCACGCTAGTGCATAGCGGAAACGTTCTGTAAGACGAAAGACGCAGGTTTTCTGTCTAACAAAAAAAGGTAGTGTTTGCAACAAGTTTGTGTTCCAAAGGGTGATCACATGGGGCCATGTAATCGTTTGACATTGCGGCGCAAAGCACGTAAGGTGGGACAATTTTTTTCATATCACCGACGCAATCTATGGATATCACGATTGTTTTCATATACTTCGTTGCCCTGATTTTTATTGGCACAAGATCCTTCAAGTTCATCAAGGGGATAAACAGCTTTTTTGTTGCCGATAGGGCAGCGACCTTTCCTTTTATAGCCGGATCCCTCTTTGCCACCATCGTCGGCGGTTCATCTACCATTGGTATGGCCGGTTTAGGTTTTAAACAGGGACTGGTCGGGGCATGGTGGCTGCTGGTCGGGGCGATCGGCCTTTTTTTGCTCGGCCTCTTTTTGGCTGAGAAGGTGAGGGGATACGCCGTGTACACCTTGCCTGAGATTCTTGAAGAACAGTACGGGCCGGAAGCCAGGCTACTTGCCTCAGCGCTGATCGTGGTGGCCTGGACGGGGATTATTGCCGGCCAGATCGTAGCAGCAGGCAAGATTCTGCAGACCATTCTCAATTTGCCGCCTGCTCTTTTGATGGTAATCACCAGTATCGTGTTTATCGTTTATACCTTGCTTGGCGGGCAACATTCAGTTGTTCGCACCGATACGATCCAGAGCCTCATCATTATCGTTGCTATCTTTGCCATTATTCCCCTGTGCCTCGGAAACGTGGGAGGTGTTTCCTCAATGAGAGATGCCCTCGGCAGTGACCATTTCTCATTTCCCGTAAATAAATACTTTACCTGGAAGGCATTGCTAGGATATCTGCTGTTGGTGGGCTCCACCTATCTGGTAGGGCCTGATATCTATTCCCGGATCTTCTGTGCCCGGGACAAAACGGTCGCAAGACGTGCAACCGTGGTAATAGCCCTTGCCCTGGTCCCCTGTGCGTTTATCATAACCATGATAGGCATGTCGGCCAGGGTACTGTTTCCTCAGATAAGCCCGGAGTCGGCATTTCCCACCATGATTAACCACCTGTTTCCGGTGGGATTAAACGGGCTTGTTATTGCAGCGCTCCTCTCCGCCCTGATGTCGTCGGCAGACACCTGCCTGTTAACAACGAGCACGATTCTCTCAATGGACATCATAAGGCCCCTTGTGGGATCTAATCTTCCTGAGAAAACGCTGCTTCTGCTTGCCCGTGTTTTCATTATCATGATAGGGATTTTCTCGCTGCTTGTTGCACTGACGCTGAAAGGAGTTATCCCATCGCTCCTTCTCGGGTACACCATCTATACTTCAGGACTGGTTTTACCAATACTGCTTGGCTTTTACAGGGATAAGCTCGGCCTCAATAGGGCAGGGGCGATCTCTGCCATGGTGGTGGGGGGTGGGTTGGCGCTGATAGGCAAAATTATGGGTGTAGCTGATTCAGGGCTTTACGGTTTTTTTCTCTCCGGACTGGTCCTGATAGGAGGAAGCCGATTATTTCGGCTGTTTGGGATGGGACAATAAATCGTCTGTGGTCTTGCTTATTCGCCTTCGCCAGAATACCCTGCAGCTTACTTCAGGGGGCTTCATTAAAGATCCACAGGAAAGAGATATCTCTGGTCAGTTTCTTTTATTGGAATACCCTCACGTTTTTTACCCGGCTCTTCAGCAGCGCTCCCCTTAAAGAAATATCGCTGGAATAAGTGGTTGAAGGCAGTCCAAGACCCTTCCTGCCGGTCATCCCTCAAGAGCTTACTCAAACCGTTCATCTTGGCATCGAGGTCATCTATAAGATGAAGGGCGAAGGCCTCCAAGAATTTGGGTCGCTTTGGGGAGCCGAATTCAAATTCGCCGTGATGGCTCAGGATAAGATGTTTGAGACGGGTAGCGAGTTCAGGGGGAAAGTCCTTCAAGGTCTTCAGTTTTTCTTCCACCATCAAAACACCCAAGACGATATGCCCAAGCAGCCTCCCCCGGTCTGAATAGTCTATGCTGAGATCGTAGGTAAGCTCATCAATTTTGCCGATGTCATGCAAAACGGCCCCGGTCAGTAAAAGATCCCCATCGAGATCAGGGTAGTGCTCAGACATCTTTACCACAATTAGGGAAACCGAGAGGGTATGTTCCAGGAGTCCTCCCAGATAACCATGATGGAAATACTTCGCTGCCGGCGCTTTCTTAAACTGCGAGATAAAGCTATGATCAGCCATAAAGGAATCGATGAGCATTTTAAAGTGCCTGTTTTCTATCCGGTGGGTCAGTTTCTTCAGTTCGGAAAGCATATGGCCGGTATCTTGGGCGGTAGAATCAAGAAAGATCGTGGTATCCACCGGGGATGGATTCCGTTTTAGCCCATGTATCTGGATCTGAATCTGATTCCGGTAAGTGTTTGCCTGCCCCACTGCGGTGACGACCTCACGCTCTCTAAATTGCGCTGATATCTGTTCAACATTATCCCATACCCGGGCCTCAAGGGCCCCGGTCTTATCAGCCAAGGTAAGGGTGAGGAAGGCATTCCCTTGACGTGTTTGGCCGAGTGTCTTATTGGTAACCAGATAGTCACCATTTACCGTATCGTTTTCCTTTATGTCCTTAATCCAGATATGCTCCATGCCCTCAACCTTTGTTTGGATCTATCTTGTTTACCAGTAGAATGATTCCTAAATATGCTCGCAATATAAGAAGTCATTGCGACCTGCCCGCCAAAAGTCTGGCGGGCCAGCCCGCCGGACGTCAGGCGGGGCGAAGCGAAGCAATCTCTAAAACCCTGGAATTCCATTGAGATTGCTTCGTCGCGGAGTTTATCCTGAGCAAAGCCGAAGGACTCCTCGCAATGACAGGCAACATCCAATGTTATTTTAGAATCGTACTACTAGCTGCTTACGGGAGGTATAAAATATTGTCATTCAGATCTGCCGACTTTTTTGATACCAGAGAAACAGGTCCTTGTCTAGACACCTTTTTCGTCTGCAATGTTCGCCATGGTAGGCATTAGGGTCTACCAACAGACAAGCGAATGACACATGAAGGTAGAACGACGCCATACAAATCTTGGTGAAAAGGGCTTTTCTTGGGGATTCTGATCACTAAGCCATGGCCTTCATTAAGGGGCGCCCGTTTTCTTTGTGGAGGTGACGAATTCTCTAAAAGCCTTGTGTAATCGTCTCGTAATGGTTCCGGGCCTGCCCGATCCGACTTTCTCATTATCGATTGTTACGATAGGTGTTATTTCGGTTATGGTGCCGATGACCATCAGTTCTTCGGCGTGCTGAAGTTCAGGCTCGAGGATAGGCCTTTCTTGGAAAGGGATCGAAAGGTCTTTGCAGAGATCCAGTACGACCTGCCGCGTTATGCCGCCAAGGATGTAGTTCGTTTTCGGAGCAGTGACAACTGTCCCCTTGAATACCCCGAAAAAATTGCTGTGGGTTCCCTCCAGAGCGACCCCGTCACGAACAAAGATCGCCTCAGAGGCTCCGTAGTCTCGGGCCTGTTGGTGGGCCAAGACATTTGCAATTAAGCTCACCGTTTTTATGTCGCATCGTGCCCACCGCTGATCAGGGAACAGGATAACGCTGATGCCATCCTCGAATGCGGCATTTTTAGGCGAAAAGGAGCTGGCTGTCGCGTAGATCGTGAGCGGGGTTTCTGGACAAGGAAAGCGATGGGTTCGGGGAGCTATACCCCGTGTCACCTGAAGGTATACCGTGGCATCGCCCTGGTTGAGGTGATTTCGCTGAATGAGCTCTTGGGCGACATCAATCAGATATCGAAAATCCACCGTATTAAGTCGTAGCGCCTGGGCCCCATAGTTGAGACGATCGAGGTGTGCCTGAGCCTGAAATAACGTGCCGTCATAACTGCGTATCACCTCATAAAGACCATCGGAAAAAAGAAAGCCCCGGTCATCGGGTGATATCGCTATCTGTTCCCTTGGCAGATAGCTCCCATTGAGATATCCTACCATGCCTACCTCCGATACCCACTGCATTTCACGAGAAAGGTTTCAAAAAGCCCCTTCATACGCGGATCATCCTCCAAAAGCCACTCCGGATGCCACTGCACTCCGGCAACCCATGCAGTATCACTGCCCTCCAGGCCCTCCACGATCCCATCAGGTGCTCTGGCAGTCACCCGGAGCCCCTTACCAACCTCCTTTACGGCCTGGTGGTGCAGACTGTTGACCTGAATCTCCAGGTCACCAAAGATCTCCGCCAACCGGCTGTCCCGCTCAAGGTGCAGTGAATGGGAGAGCCGGTTATATGCATAGCCGGGATGGAAGTTGTGCTCAACGGCATCGCTTGCCTGAGCACCGATGTCTTGCCACAGGGTGCCGCCGAATATGACGTTGAGGACTTGGATGCCCCGGCAGATACCCAAGACCGGCATTCCGTCTGCAAGTGCCCAGGATGCGACGGTAAATTCCGCCCAATCCCGTTTGGGATCTGTCTTGCCCAGGGCCGGGTGGGGCTGTTCATGGTATCGTCGCGGCTGGATATCCACACCACCAACCAGCAGCAAGCCATGTATATGCCTATAGATTGCGCGGAGCGTGGTCTCCTTCTGGGTGATGGGTATGAGAACCGGCACCGCGCCGGCCAACTCCACAGCTCTAAGATAGCTCTGTGGGGCAGCTGATGCCTCACTGCCCAGTTCATCCTGAGGTTCCTGCATGCTGCAGGGGATGCCGATAAGTGGTTCCAAGTCTTTTCCTCTTTCGTCAAAAAACTTAGAGACTATTTTTCGGAGAAACTATTACAAAAAAATTTTCGCTATGCAGCACAACAGTCATCCACACTCATTCTTTTTTATCTTGGAAGACGCGGGGATCAGGGTCTGAGTACTTATCACACCAGGGATCTGTCGTATCCGGTCACTGACGAATTGCCCGATGATCTCGGCATCAGAAGATAGCAAATCTCTTGTCAGGACAGCTTTTACAAGGATATCGACATCACCATGAACGGAATGGATCTCCCGCACTTCGTTTAACGCGTAGAGTTTCTCCATGATGTGATGCTCTTTTTTTGCCGAGACATTCATCAGGACAAACGCTGTTATCTCCCGCTGCATCTCCGGATATTCAAAATCTTTTTTGGTAGACATCTTTTTTCGAAAGTCCTCCATGTCTTTAGGGATGAGCTGATCAATGCCGGTGCCGTATTTTCGAGTCAGCCCTTTTTCCCATTGGTGAGAAGAGATATACGCATACAGGTCTGCAATGGTACGTTCAGGGAATGAGTTAATGAGACATCCCTTTTCAATAACACCAACCAGGGGAAGATAGATGGTCTTATACCAATCCAAAGCGGCGTTTTCAAAGGAAACACGTTTTCCTTGTACCTGTTCAAAGAAGCGCCGGTGTTTTGAAATCTGTAGTGCCAGATGGGCGTACTGCCCAACCTCCGTGAGCTCTATAGCGTAAGGTAACCCGGTCTTTTCACTAAAGCCGGCCTTTTCGCGATACAGTATATTCTCAAGCGTGTTTTTTGAGGGGATGAACTCCACGATGCGAGCATCGATAGCACCGTAGCCCATTTCCTTCGCTGCTGAAACGCGATGGTTGCCGTCCAGGACATAGAATTCATCCTTGATTTGATACAGGTCAACGGGTGGCATGGGCTGACCTTCTCGTATGGCCTTTTTGATGTTTTGGAGCCTATCATGAGGAACATGGTGTTTCAGCCTGAACTTGTCATCGAAATCGTGGTACCGCCCTACACTTCCGACAATCTTGTCAACCGGTACCATCCGGGTACCCAGGTCTCTGGTGTCAAAGGCCTCTTCTTGTTGCTGATTCTCCTTAAAGGATTTTGCCTCTGCTGCTTTTCGCTTCTGATTTCGGGCGGTTTCACTTCTATTGAGCAATCTCGCGATCTTCGATTTCAAATAGGTAAAATCCATAGCTGTTAACCACCTTTGTTTTGTTCACAATCGTTATGCGCTGCGAGGCATCGGTGAAGTTGGCATGAGTGTGCCCGTGAATAAAGTACCCGGGCGAGTACTTGTCGATGAGCCACCGGAAGCTCTCAAATCCCCTGTGACATCGATCCTCTGCATCATGAATATGCCGAGGAGGTGCATGTGTGTTAATAATGTCGATGCCCTTCTGAAACCACATTGCTGTTCGAAGACCTCGAATCGTTCTCCGCATCTGCCGTTCGGTGTACTGATAGGGGCCTCCGTTATACCAACGGGACCCTTCCAATCCGAGGATCTTGATCCCCTGGAATTGGATCAGCTTAGCGTTCAGATTGATGCACCCATCGGGAGGCTTTGAGCTGTGTCGGATATCGTGATTCCCTTTTACATAGTAAAGGGGAGCACTTAAGGCATGGACTAAGAAGGAGAGGTATTCCGGCGGGAGATCGCCACAGGATAGGATAAGGTTTACGCCTGAAAAGCGCTCGGCATCGAAATGATCGTACAACGCCGGTTCGACAGAATCTGAAACGGTGAGTATCTTCATGTAAGGAACTGCCTATTCTAAGAATCTCCGATCATATACCGAGAATTATAATGGGTATGGAGCGAAGAAGGAAGGTAATTCTTCTTCTCATGGATGTCAACGGCTTGAGATCGGGAAGAAGAAGGGTAGGGCGGTCTGCTGATTGCGAAGGGCTTTTTGCATTGTTAAGGATGTAAAGGAAGGAGAGGTAACGGGCCAAGTTGCTGGTTGGGGAATGTACCTGCAGGACTATCATGTTTAACTTGATAATTCCCTGCAGATTGCTGCAGGGTTACGACATAGTGCCTCCCCCTTGATGGGGGAGGTTAGGGGGGGGTGATAAAATGTTTGGTCACCCTCCCCTTTATCCCCTCCCATTAAGGGAGGGGACCTTGACATTGGATACCCTACAGCTTGCTGCAGGGTGGTTCATTTCCCTCGAAAGGAGCACACTTACATTGGGGTTAATGTCTTTCAACCTATCATGGGTCTCGGTCCCTCACATATCCGGCATGATCATATCAAAAATCACCAGATCGATGGAATCTCCCTTTTTTGTAAACCTCAATAGCCTCCCTGCCTACTTCTGCCTTGAAAACCAATTCCGGAAGCACCGCGGAACCTACCCGAAGAATCATCGGTTCATCGTCTACTAGCAGGATAGTCTCGTTCACAAAAAGCAACTTGAGTCACGGTTGCACCTAAACCCACCACGTGAATAATTCGCGGTAGGCCCCGAATCGGAAAAACCTGTCTTTTCGACGCTACTCTGCGCTTCCAACTCCTGATCTAAGGTTGCAACGGCATTCCATTTGATTCAATAGGCTGAATAAATGCTCATCATCATACTGCGGAGTTAAGGCAATAATCGATAGCATAATAAGCAGTTGAAACTATTTTGCCTTTGTGATACTGGCAAGATCCGATTCGGACTACTCTGGGCGGGAGCGATGGATTTGATTCAACGATTTAGGAGTCTTGTAGCAGTATTGCACGAAAGGGCACAGCGTGGTTTAAAACCCTGCCAATTGATGGCCTATTCCATTGGGTTTATCCTTTTTCTCAATTCGGGAAGCGCATTCTGCAAAGATTCCAGGGACGATTGGGATAGAATATCGGGGCCAATTCCCATTGTAAACCAGGCCCCGATTCAACTCCTGTTTCTCCAGCCGATCCCTG
Source organism: Desulfatiglandales bacterium (assembly GCA_035527895.1). Classification (GTDB taxonomy): domain Bacteria; phylum Desulfobacterota; class DSM-4660; order Desulfatiglandales; family B25-G16; genus JADFWK01. The sequence continues at coordinate 30,639 of DATKZQ010000106.1, read as the reverse complement.
ACAGGGCCGAACCGTACCCTGAAAGGAGGTATTCACTAAGCCTTAACACCGCCATTACGAATACGCTCCAGTGGGGAAAATCGGAAAACTATATCGGTTACATGGATATGGAAATGATTAGGACCTGTCTGGAAGTGAAATATGGGATCTTGTCAGGGGTTGAAATCGGCATGTCGGTTCCCTTTGTTTACAGTTCCGGCGGCTTTATGGACCACGCTATCCTGGAATTTGAAGGATTCTTCAATGTTGTAAGAAACTTAAGGGAAAAGGAAGACCAATACGAACGAGCGGATACCTATACCTACTCTGTCAAGCAGAATGATAACGCCTTTATTGAAGGCAAGGAAGGATCCTCGGGGTTAGGAGATCTCGCGTTAAGGGTAAAAGGGAAGATATGGGATGAGGGGAACAGGGTGCCCTGTCTGAGCGCCCGGTTCTCCGTCAAAATTCCGACTGGAGATGAGGAGAGGGCATTTGGAAGCGGGGAAGTGGATTACGGGTTTGGCCTGTTGCTTCAAAAAACCATTAAGAGGTTAACCGCCTATTTAAATGCCGACGTTATCTTCCCGGGGCATGCCTTTGAACAAGTGAACGTTTCACTGAGGACGTTCTGTGAGATTATGCTGGGAGCAGAGTATAAGCTCAGTGAACGATTCTCCGGTTTAACGCAGCTGTACTACATAACCAGGCCATTTGAGGATACAGGCCTTGAAATGCTGGATAGAAGGATGTGGAATCTGTTGCTGGGCGTAGGTTATCTCACAAAAACGGGCATATGTATTCAAGGAGGGTTGGTAGAGGATTTCTTTACCTCTTCAAATACCGGCGCAGATATCACTTTTTTTCTGAACGTCGGGAAGAACTTCTAAAGCGCGTATATCCTTTGCTCCGTGTACGTGGTATTGTCATAAGCAGACCCATTTGGTTCGCGAAAGGGTAATGGTCTACAGAAAGATACCGGGCCTTTAACTTCCGTGTGCCCGCTCCAGCCCGGTGGGACGAGACTCCCTTGGGCAGAGGGCATGAGGGTCTCTATCCGGCCACAGTCGGCCGGATATGTATTTGCGATACCCCCATCGGCCTGTGGTATGATTTGGGAAAGATGACCGATCCGGTTTTGACCAAGAAGCCCATAAAGATTGACAGAAACCGTTTTTTTTGAATAAGTGGGGTTTCAACGAGGTACTCATCGTGCTATTCCTATAAGAAGACGATAATCACCTTTTTGTTTCTATACGACGGAGGATGACGGTATGAACCAGATTAGCTTTTTACGAGGTGTGCCTGCTGAAGAAGCACTGGAAGCTGTGAGCGAATTGGTCGCCAACAGCTATGGTGAGGTTGTAAGAACATATGGGCCGCAAATCCTGCAGTATCAAACCCCTGGAGTTGCGGATTTCAACGGTTTTATTCCTTTAAAACAGATCCTGGCCCGCAGGTTTGGCATCGAAGGCGATCCCAATAAGCGGCTGATTTGCTTTAACGGAGGCATGGAGGTATTCTCGATGCTTCTCAAATCCTTTCCCCGGGGCAGTCGAATTGCCATGGAAGCTTTAACCTATGATCGAGCTCTGGCCGATGCGCTCCGGTACGAGCATGAGGTCATTGGTATTCCATTCACGTCCGAGGGCATCGACCTAGATGTCCTGGAGAAAGAGCTTTCCGCTGGGGACGTCAAGCTCTTTTATCGAATCATCTATCATCAGAATCCCACCGGTTTGGTTTCTGCATTCGACAATATCGAGGCTGCTGCGGAACTCTGTGCCGCACACAACACGCTTTACGCCTGTGATATCGCCTACTATGAATTGCGGTATGACGGCCAGAAGAACCCGGGACTCGATCTCTCCAAGTATGCCACGGCCTGCCTCATAGGGTCTTTCACCAAGACCCTTTCGCCTGGTACCAAATGTGGATTCGGGATCTTTCCGGAGGCCGTGGTGGAGCGATTAACCCCCGTGATAGCGAACACGCGGCTGAACCCAAACTACCCCACTCAGGCCGTGATCCACCGTATCATTGATTGCGGTGAATACGACAGGAATCTTGACTACCTCACGGATTTGTATCGTCCCAGGCTGGAAGCGTTTAACACATCCTTATCCCAATACTTTGGCGAAGTTGAAGTACCCCAACCCACAGGGGGCTTCTTTACCGGAATCTGGCTGCCCGGCATCCAGGACGAAACAGCCTATATCGCCGCCGCAAAGACAAAGGGCGTTAATATTGCTCCTGCCAGTGTGTTTGCGCCCGGATGGGCACAACACTACCGCGACAAGAACGGAGGGCCGTTCTTTCGCCTGACCTTCCCTGCGCTCAAGCCCGAGAGCATCGGGAAGGGGATTGAGATACTCGCTGAGACGTATGGGGAAATGAAGGCCTGAAGTGCCTGAAAGGATTAGAGCTTGCCAAGCGGGATTCGGGGAACGCGGCGCGCTATGTTGGTCACGATTTCGTAGTTGATGGTACCGAGCCTCTCGGCAAGCTCATCGGCTGTTATTTCCTCGTTACCTTGCCTGCCGATAATGACCACTTCATCTCCCAACTTCGCCCTTCCTCCCAAGGCGGTTACATCAACGAGACACTGATCCATGCAAATCCGGCCGACCTGCCGGCATCGTACACCGCCTACCAGGAACTCCACCTTGTTTGAGAAAAGCCTGCTTAACCCGTCGCCGTATCCCAGGGGAATGGTGGCGATCAAGGAGGGTTTATCCGTGTGGAACATATGCCCGTAACTCAAGCCTGTGCCGGCGGGCACCTCCTTTTGAAATATAATGCGGGTTTTCCACTCAAGCACCGGTTTCAGTTCGTTTACCCGCGGGTTCAGAATCATGTTGGACGGCTTCAGACCGTAAATGGATATCCCAGGACGCGCTGCATCGAAAGAGGCCTCCGGCAGGTCGAAGATTGCGGCGCTGTTTGCGAGATGATATGACTCTATCCCATATTCTCGGGATGCTATTCTAACCTGCTCAAATATGTCGATCTGTTTTCGGGAAAATGACTTGTCCTGCTCATCAGCCCCGGGAAAATGGCTCATGATCCCCCTTACCGAAACCTCCGGAAGATCACGGCAGCGTTTGAGAAAACCACTCACCTCATCGGGCCGAATGCCCACCCGGCCCATGCCGGTATCAACCTTGAGGTGAACGGCAAGATGTTTTTTGGCCTTTCGTGCTGCCTCAGCGAGACCTCTCATTTGATCCAGCGTGCACACGACCGGTTCTACCTCATACCGGACGAAGTATTCGCTGTTTTCAGGTAAACTCGGGGAGAAGACTACATATAGTGCCCTTAGCCCTTTTTCAATCAGCTCTATGGCCTCAGAAACATGGGCAACGCCCAGAGTTGTATAGCCCATGGTTATGAGGTGCCCTGCTATGATCTCCGCGTCATGTCCATAAGCGTTCGCCTTGATGGCGGGCCACAGGGGGCATAAACCCGCAAGCTCCTGCAAAAGAGCCATATTATGGGTGAGATTGTCTAAATTGATGAAGACCTTCGTCAGGTGGCCCCCTCTTAAGTCCACAGTGCTGAGGGCTCCTGTTGATGCTCCTTTAGCAGCCATATCACGTCATTCCTATAGTCGTATTCGTCTTCGGTTTGCTTTTTTCAAGGCGTCGCGTTGTTATACGAGTGTTCTTGTGCATAGGTTGGTCTCGGTATGCTTGACAATACGGACAGACGGGTCGAGACAGTATATCAAGCCCTGATCACTTCCCTTGAAGCACCGTTAAGAACCGCCGACAGAGAGCAACCGGTTTGGGAAAAAACTCTAGTAATCCCGCCTAGTTCTCCACACGGATCTCTGCATTTACCCCCTGCTCAGGCCTCCGCTCAGGGTTGGCCTTGAGCAAGGTGCAAAAGCATGCTGTTGAAACCTGCAACCAGACATCAGTCGTTGCAGGCGCTTATTCACGATACCGGAGCATTCGTGAATAATGCGGGCTAGGCAAGCCTTAGAGCAAGCTGTCGATGGGGCAATATTCAAGCCCAAAGGCATCGGCAACCGCCTTATAGGTCACTTTGCCTTTAACGATGTTAGCGCCGCGTTTGAGTTCAGGATTCTCCTTTGCGGCCTTCTCCCATCCCTTGGTCGCGATCTCCAATGCATAGGGTAAGGTTGCGTTGATCAGGGCAACGGTAGAGGTTCTGGGCACAGCCCCCGGCATATTGCTCACGGCATAGTGCACCACGCCGTCGATGGTGTACGTGGGGTCGAAATGGGTTGTCTCCCGTGAGGTCTCAAAGCATCCGCCCTGGTCAATGGCCACATCCACCAACACGGCACCCTTTTTTATGGTTTTTAGCATATCGTGGGTAACCAGCTTGGGTGTTCTTGCCCCTGGAACAAGCGCGGCACCTACGATCACGTCCGCTTTTCTAATGAGATCACGGATTGTAGCCGGGCCGGACATCAAGAGAAAACAATTCCTGGGCATAACATCGCTCAGGTATCGGAGCCGGTCCAGATCTATATCGAGGACATAGACCTTTGCGCCCAAGCCGCAGGCCATCTTGGCTGCCTTTGTTCCGACAACTCCGCCGCCCAGAATCACCACGGTTCCGGGATCGACTCCCGGCACTCCTCCCAGCAATACGCCGTGGCCCCCCTGGGCCATCTCGAGGTACTTGGCACCCTCCTGAATCGCCATCGGTCCTGCCACCTCGCTCATGGGAGTCAGCAGCGGCAGAGATCCGTCAGCCTTCTGAACCGTTTCATAGGCAATGTTGATAGATCGGGCCCTTACCAAGGCATGGGTTAACTTTTCCGAGGCGGCAAGGTGCAGGTAGGCAAAAAAGATCTGGCCTTCCCGCAAAAGCCCATATTCCGAGGCCATGGGTCCTCTGACCCGCATGATCATTTTTGATCTGCTAAAGATGTCCGCGGCCTCGTCTACTATCTCAGCGCCGGCCTTGACATAGGCACCGTCATCGAAGCCACTGCCAGCGCCGGCGGCCTTCTCCACCAGGACGGTATGCCCGTTTTGTTTTAAGACCTCGACCCCTGCCGGGGTCATGGAGACCCGGTTTTCATCTGCCTTGATTTCCTTCAGAACTCCTATGATCATGACCACCCTCTTTTTTGAATGTGCAATTCTTGTAACCAAAGAATCACAGAGCGCTTTTTTCTGAGTTACCTATAAGACCCTATGATCGTGCAGGAGATTTCTATATGTTCAGCCTCGAAAAGCTTTAGCAGCCAAAAGGCGCCTTACAACAGTTTGTCTATGGGCACATATTCAAGACCAAAGGCGTCGGCAACCGCCTTATAGGTCACTTTGCCTTTTATCACGTTCGCGCCGAGCTTGATTTCGGGATTCCCCTTCATGGCTTTTTTCCATCCCCTGTCGGCGATTTGCACGGCGTACGGCAGGGTGGCATTGGTGAGAGCCATGGTTGAGGTCTTGGGCACAGCCCCGGGCATGTTTGCAACGCAGTAGTGGACCACGCCGTCAACGGTGTAGATTGGGTTGGAATGGGTGGTCGGTTTCGAGGTCTCAAAGCATCCACCTTGGTCAATGGCTACATCTACCAGCACAGCACCCTTCTTCATGGTTTTCAGCATATCCCGGGTAATGAGTTTGGGCGCCTTAGCGCCTATCACCAGCACAGCACCAATGACAACGTCCGCCTCCTTTACCAGCTCGCGAATGGTTGCCGGGCTGGACATCAAAAGAAAGCAGTTGCTGGGCATCACGTCGCTCAGATACCGTAAACGCTCCAGGTTCATATCGAGGATATAAACCTTGGCGCCCAGGCCGCAGGCCATCTTGGCTGCATTGGTTCCAACAACTCCACCGCCTATCACCATAACCGTTCCGGGATCCACTCCCGGTACCCCTCCCAGCAAGACGCCGTGCCCACCCTGAGCCATCTCCAGATACTTGGCACCCTGCTGGATCGCCATGCGCCCTGCCACCTCGCTCATGGGGGTGAGCAGCGGCAAGGACCCGTTGGCCTTTTGAATGGTTTCGTAAGCGATATTGATGGAGCCCTTTTTGATAAGCTCGTGGGTGAGCTCTTCCGCCGCTGCCAGGTGAAGGTATGTAAAGATGATCTGGTCTTTCGTGATGAGATCATATTCGGGCGGCAAAGGTTCCTTCACATGCATGACCATATCTGCCCGGTCAAAGATCTCTTTTGGTGTATCAATGATTTCAGCGCCGGCTTTCACATAGCTGGCATCCTCGAAGCCACTGCCCCCGCCGGCATCTCTTTCGACGAGAACCGTATGCCCGTTTTGTTTCATGACCTCCACGCCTGCCGGGGTCATGGAAATTCTATTCTCCTCAGCCTTGATTTCCTTCAGAACTCCTACGATCATTTGTATCCTCCTGAATAAGCTAGAATGAGACGGGGTCTCGAAAATGAACCACAGTCAACTGGCACGAAAGGCTACCCAACCATTCACTGAGCAAGATCCTTGCCGGATAACAGGGTTTGAAATCACAAGGATGCATGTTTTTGTGAAGTCTACCATATCACATTTCGGGATCAAATATTCATCTAAATGTTGAACATGATGCTCACCTCAGTCCTGCATTGTGGGACATCCGCCATTGTTCAGGCGGACAAGTCCTAAGGCGGACAAATCCTCCAGAGGCGGATAAATCCGCTATGATTGCGGCGGATAAATCTGCGCTTCGCTCCGACAAGCTCCATGGTATGCTGGGGAGACGAATAAAAAGAGATACAAAGCAGAGGCATCAACCAGGGCCCAAGGATCTCTTGGAGTTGGTAAAGAGGCCGGAGAGAGATAGCGGAAAATTGCCATCAAGCCCACGCTTTGGTAGCGCCACTCAGACCATGAGGCTGCGATAGTGCCTTGTCCACGATGTCCGGTTAGAGTGTGATTTTCCCCACCGTTTCAATTTACGATTTGTGTTCGGGCCTCTCTTCTAATAGGAGCTTCAATCGCCCCGATTAGCGATTGAAAAAAGAAATCTGGCATTTGTATCGGTAACGGCTCAACGGCTTAGTCAAATGAATCTTTACTGCCGCCACCAATGCTGGAGCTCTATAATGTTCCCCTCCGGGTCTGATACATAGACGAATGTAATGACGCCTGCATCGGGAATCTGCACGGTAACAAGCTCGCCGATCCTCCTCCCTCCTGCGGCAATAACCGCATCCCGTGCGACTTCGACGTCATCAACCGCAAAGGCGATATGGGCGAATCCAGGCCTGTTGATTGCAGTTTCTTGAGGCTCTTTTTGAGTGTTGTATTGAAATATTTCCAAAGTAGGGCCTTCCCCGTCGCAGCCGGGGAGCCTCAGATGGGCGCCCTGGATTTCAGCACCCTGAACACCCGTTCCCTTTTCCAGCCAATCTCCGGATAGGTTTCTCTCGGGAGGGACCGGGATACACCCAAAGACCCGTTGGTAAAACTGAGCAAGCCTCTTCCAGTCTTGTGCCACAATATTGATGTGAACGAATTGAGCGAGAGCTCCCATGCGCCACCCTCCAATTAGAGATGATCTCCTTTACTACCCCTGATCGTGAGGGTCAGTCTTTTAAGGATTATTACTGCCACGTTTGCACAGACGATCAGGCCAACGCACCCCGCCACAACGATACCAAACCAGAAACACGCGATTATTGTTTGTCTATACCCAAGTATCCGGCCGAAGACGAGTGCTGTGAAAAAAAGGATTAACTCTATTAAAAGCAAAACAAAGATCAGTAGCTTAAAGTAGTCTCGTGTTGGGCTGGCCTTCCGTTTCAATTTGTCCAGGTTTTGAGGTTACGCAGATTAGACGCCTGTCTCGACGGATGAAGCGGTAAATCCGAGCATCCATGCTGAAGGAGCGTGCAGATGTTTAACATCACCTTAGCAGAAAAGACGAATTGCATAAATGGAATTAAGCGCTCTAGCGCATGGTAATGTGCTGTATTTTTCGTGGTTATCATATGAGCGGCACAGATTATCGTGTCCCGGTACCTGGAGTCAAGGGCTCGAATCATGGCGGAGGTCCTGCCCTGCGGGGAGCTTCATCCGGTATTTATCAAGGGGTGTTGGGGGAGTATTGAGGAATTTCTTTTGCAAAGAGTATCGTTATAGGATGGTCCAAATCAGCTGTCCTACACTTCTCTTTCGGCGATTTTTCTCAGGGCCTCTTCAGCCTTTATTCTAAAAAGGCTCTCCTCCTGTTTTTCCAGCTTTTGGAGGACGGAACGCGATTTGTCAGTTCCGATTATTCCTAGCGTTTCACAAATTGCACCTACGGCAGCATCACTGAGTGGGTTCTCCCTCTTCTTAAGGAACTTCAAACGGCCCAGGCCCACACGGCGATCAAGGGTCTCCAGCAGGAAATGCTCAAGGGATCCGATCTCCGGCAACTCAATATTTCCGTAAGAGCCAAGGGCCCCAAAGAGTCGAGGCTCGATTTGCTGGGTGTTATCCGAGGGGGAATTCTCGGCTTTTTGTAACAATTCAAGAAAGTTTTGAAGGGCAGTCTCGCTTTTGATCCTTCCGAGAACCTGGATCGATAATTTCTGCACCCGAACATCCGGATCATTGAGAAGGCCGAGGTACAGATTCTCGCCCTCCCCCCCAATCAGCTTATAATATACCCACAATGCCTCCTCCCTGAGGTGCGGGTTCTCATGTCTGAGGTATGCCCTCAAGGTGCTGGTTACCTGTTCAATCCACTCGGAGCAGTCTATTTCTCCAAGGATCCGAAGCATATCTATGGCCGATTCGGTTGCGACTGCCTCCTTATTGAGTTCATCCAAGATGTAATTGATTGCCGATGAATCGATCTGAACAAGAGTATCCCATGCGTCTTTGCGAACCAATGGGTCATCGCTTTCCCTGAATATTGAGAGAAGATGAGGCGTAGAAACTTCGCGGATTGAAAGGAAAATGGGCGCGATGGCATGGCGCATCTTTTTTTGCCCGGTCAGGAATTTCGACTTCAATACCCGTGCAATGTCACCCTCAACGATCTCCTGCAGAACCTGCCCTGCTTGAACGGAGATATCATTTGCTTCTTTGAAGTGGCCATCGATACGGGCGATAATAGCCTGAACCTCTTCAAAGCGACCTCGACGAATCAGCTCTGGAATAACTTTCTTACAGGATCGAGCTGCTCGAAGGTATTTTTCTTTGTCACGAATCTGGTCAAATTGTCTGAAAAAGGATTCCTTGTTCTCAAGAAAGTTCTCGGTAAGCTTCTCGAGTTTGGTCTTGCGTTGGGTAGCATCTGAAAGCAATTCAAAGGGAATGAGTTTGTGATTGAAATACTCCTGGAGGATGGACTCTCTGTCTTCGATCTCCCGGTAATTAAGCCAGAAGGCGATCATTTTGGCTATCACGGGTGTCTTTGCATGGGGGGACTTGTGGTCCCCGTTGCGAAGGGTTTCCCTGAGCAATGTCTTGGCTAAATTGGTGAGTAGTACATCTGAGAGGCAGGCAATGATCTCTTCGTCGATTTCGGACTCTGTGAATTCCTCAGTTTGTGCCAGGTCTGTGTTCATCAGAATGGGGTACACGATCTCGGCGGTTCTAACGGGACGGGCCACATCTTGGATGATTTGTCTTCGCACCTTTTTGAGGCCCTCTTCGTCCAGATCGAGAAAAAGGGGAATGATTCTGAAGTCCTTATTGAGACGGGATAGGGCGACCTGGGCCCGCCAGGGGATTTTGCGCTTCGCCGCCAGGAGTTCTTCGCTGAAGATATATGAAATGTTGAAGATGCCCCTCTCTTGAAGCGTACGACTGAAACGCTCTTTGTCGCTCTTTTCTTTCGTGTCGACAAAGGATGGCTCGCTCATAAGATCGACGAAATTGGTGAATTCCGCCCGGGTCATCGTATTTTTAAGTGTTAGACTTATGAGGTCCTTGCGCTCGAGGAATTTAGCGAATTTGGGCGTATACAGCTCTGCCATCCCTCGCATCATAACGGAGTCCAGGGGGTGGCTCTCGGGCAGGACGCCTTCGATCAAGATCTTCTTGCCCTCCCGATCGTCGCGAACAAGAAAGGTCAACTCGTCTTTTTTGGTGAAGAGGTTCTTGAATTCTTCGTAGAGGCCGATTCTCGCCTTTTTTGACTGAGGATGGTCGGGGGTATAGTAACCGGTGCGGAGAAATGCTTGAATCATGGCTAAAAGAAAGTCGGCGAGTTTGGCCTTGATTTCCTTGAGCGGGTCATCGGCCACCGGTTGGGAACCAATACTGTCGGTTTCCGGAAGGGTCGTTTCCATTTCAATCCCTTGCAGAGATATAATGAGAAAAATGAATATGTTCGGTTAGTTGCATATAAACAGGTAACTTTGCTCGTCAGCGTTGATGCAGTTCTTGGCCTTTGATCAACAAAGGCTATGGCAGTATGCGCGCTTGGGCTGACAGGGGAATCGGTTACATGCCTCGTTTCGATTGCCGAAATACCCCCAGGCTAATAATCTGCAAATCTTGTGCCATTCTTTGTTACTCAAGAAAAACCCCCTGAAAGACTAAAAGGTCAGGGATATCGGTAAGATATGAACTTCGAGGAATACTCTATGAAATCGAGTATGCTGAGAGGCAAAAACAGGGAGGAAAAGGCGACACTTTTTGTCAAGGTATTGACAACATAGGTAAAAAGAGTTTGTCATCTCTCCAAAGTGGGATATTTCCACCGTCTCTGTATGGAAAGGGTGGAGTTGCGCGTAATTTCATCAGCATGACCATAGATCTGCACGCTCAGCACGATTTATGACGAATCATCTGACAACACGCGGCATTTGTGCCTAGTCTGGACAATCCATGAACTCGCAAGCGAATCCATACATGATCCGGGGTGGGAGATCGCAGAATTGCTCTCATAGGGCATTTTATACGACAAATCAATCAGGCTGCTTGGAATTTCGACATGAAACCCATGTCTATATAGTTTTTGAGTCTGAAGGCCAGTTTTCCTTTCCACACAAAAGGCCCGCGCGCGAAGATACCGGTACCGTCTCCCAGGTTAAAGATGAGCATGTATCGTTTCTGGGGCCTGAAGGTTTTGATAGGTTTTCCGGTAAGACGGGCTAACAGATTATAAAAGAGAATCGGGGCCTCACGGACCGCATATACACCCACCCGGCCCAGCGACCTCCCCTGGATTGCTATACAATCGCCTCCACCGAATATCTCAAGGTGATCGACGCTCTGAAGGCAGTCGTTCACTAATAGCCCTCCATCCGGAGATGTCTTCAAACCCGAATCAACAAAGATGTGGGGCGGTACAATGCCGATGGTGAGGATGGCCACATCGTATGAGATTGAATCACCCGATTGGGAATAAACGGTCCTCTCGTCCATGGATGCAGCCATGAAGTTGGAGAGGATCTTTACGCCGCGCCGGGAGAGGGATTTCTCGGCCAGACGGCCGGCTCTGGCAGCAACGGTGGGCAGGAGTCGATCGGTAGAATTGGCCAGGATGATCTGTGCATTGCCTTTGTGGGCTCGAACGAGCCGCCAGATATTACCTGCCATTTCAACTCCGGCTGGGCCTCCCCCTATGAGAAGGATGTTTGGGGTTCCGTTCTTGATCTTCTCTACGATCGTGTCACGGACTCGTTCCAACTGATCGATAGGCTTTACTGGAAATGCCAAGCCCTCAGCCCCTGGTATGAGATGTAACGGCACATGGCTGCCCACATTACATGAAAGCACATCATAATCTACTGTTTTTCCATCCTCAAGGAGAAGCGTGCGGTTTTTGGCGTCGATTGACACCACCTTACCTTTGATAAAGGTTCCTCCCCGAGATTCGATAATTGCCTGAACATTAAACCGCACTTGCTCCGGCTCGTATATGCGTGAAAGCATTCCCGGTCCCATGCCCGAGTAGTAATGGAATGGATCAGGGCCGATGAGGATGACCTCTGCACCCTCCGCTATGAATCGGTCTGCGTATTTAAGAGAATAGATGTGGGCATGCCCGCCTCCCACAAGGACCAGTCGTTTCTCTGAATGCGTCATGGCAAGCTCTCCATGTGTTACCCGGATATAACCTCGGGTCTTGCTTAAGCCATCCATTCATGGGGCGATACCCTATTTCTCTCCGATGATTTCCTCAGTCCAACTGAGTGCGGCAGCAACGGTCGGAAACCCAATGGTGCTGGTCAGCAGCATGAGGGCATGTCGCACTTCATCGGGTTGTGCCCCTTCATCGATGGCCCTTTTGGCATGACTGTGAACCGCGCCTTCAGACCGTAGTGTTGCAGCTGCAGCCAGCTGGATCAACTGGGCGGTCTTATCATCTAAGGGTCCTTCCTGGCGAACAACCTTGCCGAGATCCTCCACGGCTTTAATAAAGCCTGAATGCCGTTCAGCCATTGAGGCATACCATTTGGGGTATTTTTCCATGGTTCCCTCCTTTCGGATTAGTTGCAGCCCTCCTCAATCCCCGCGTCTCTCGCCAAGAAGAGATACATCGGGTTCAACTCCATAAGGCAGTTTTACTGGAGATGATCCCTTGCCCCGGCGATCCTCTCCTGTTTCTCCGCCCCAGGGATTGAAGGCCCTTGAGGGGAATGTCTTCTAAGCTTGAGCCTTGTCTGCGTAGCGATCAAGGCGGCTTGAGAGAATGAAAAACGTTGGTGCCCAGAGGCCAACGAAGATTCCGAAACGCTCCGCGTGAGCCAATACCTCTATCGAGCCATCGCCTTTGGTGATCCACCACATGAAGATCGAACCGAGGATTGAAACAAAGCCCAAGACAAAACACAGATTTGAGAGCATATCGAGTGTCTTCTTAGAAAGCATCATGGTTCCTCCCTTCTTATGAGTCCCAAGGGAGAGGGAGAGTTTTGCAATAGCAACTGTCGCACTCATCCCCGGACTCGAGTGCATATTTTAGGTTGTTTCAAGCATTCTGCAACGATCAAATGTTGCCTGCCTGTGCCTGCCATTCCCCTTACCGGGTTGCATGTAAGATTTCAGAAATTCGAATTGGGTCTTTCTTCTAGTTTACACAAATGACCGGAAGGAGATCAAACGAAATCGAATAAGGCAATTCACGGGCGTACTGAAGGCTTGAATGTATCGGATTGGAGCAGAGATCCTAGGGGGTACTTGGGCTCATCGGGGCAGAGGGCTTAATGCCGAGTTGCACTGGGCTGAAGACGGGGGACTGCCAGAATCGGATAGAAAGCACCCAGTACATTTTTTGATAAAGGTTTCACCACAAAAATCCGATTAATAACAATAACCTACACGCTTAAGAGGGTTGAAATTCACAAACGAGTCATATTTTGGGTTGTTTAGAATCATGGCGGGACCAAAGCTATACACTAAATGTGGTGTCTGCGTTTTTGGGATTGTCTTCCTGAGCTTGCTTTTGCAGCCGGAAAAAACGCTTGCAAAGAATATGGAGAACAGTGAAGATCTTATGCATTGTGTTTCACCCGGCGAGTCACTCAATGGGATAGCCCGGCAATACCTTCATCTAACGGATGCCATAACCACGGGAGAGCTAATCGAGCAGATTAAGGCTCTCAACGGCATCCAAAACTCCTTGATCCGTCCAGATCAGCGGCTCCTGATACCGCTTTCTCGATCCACTCCCGTAAAAGCGGAAATCGTTCCGAAACAACCGGGCTTCCAGGCCAAAGGCATTTACCTTAATCGATATTCCATGGCCTGCAATAAAATGCGGCGACTGCTTGATACGCTCATTGCATGCGGCGGCAATACGGTGATCCTGGATGGGAAGGATATGACCGGGAAACTTTCATATTCATCGCGGATTGGCTTGGTCAAGGAGATCGGCGCAGACAACGGTGCTGTAATCCATAACCCGGTCAAGCTGTTTCACTATCTCCACGAAAAGGGTCTTCACGTGAGCGTTCGCCTGGTTCTCTTTTATGACCCTTTCTTGGCAAACCGGAGACCGGAGCTGGCGCTTTGCGCCGAAGACAACGGGAACGATCAGACAGAGTTACACAAAGGGTTATGGGTAGACCCGGCTCAGCCGGCCGTACAAGACTACAATCTGAGCATTGCAAAGGAACTTGCACAGATGGGAGTAGACGAAATTCAGTTTGACTATATCCGTTATCCCACGGGGGAAAGCGTTCAGGATTCCCAAGATAACCTTGATGAGCACAGCGTTCCCAGGGATATAATCATTAGCGATTTTCTCGCACGGGCCTATGAAGAATTGGCACCCCATAAGGTCCTCCTGTCCATCGATGTGTTTGGAATTACAGCGTGGGGACGCCGGGAAGATATTTCAATCATTGGCCAGAGGATTGAAGAACTGGCCAAGCACTGCGATGTAGTTTGTCCTATGATCTACCCTTCCCATTTCACCAACCCCTTTCAAGGCATTAGCAATCCGGGCAAAGAGCCGTTCCTCATGGTCTCTAAAACGTGTCAACTGTTCTCCTCGTTCCTCAACGGCTCCGGGGCGACGCTCAGGCCCTGGATTCAGGCATTTCCGCTTAGAGCCGGTAATTTCACTGAAGACTATATCCTTGAGGAACTCCGTGCCCTGGATCAGTCAGACTCAATAGGATGGATGCTCTGGAGCGCCGGCAATGCCTATGGTGTTGCCTGGAGGGCACTGGAGGAGTGGAATAGGAGGCCGCTTGAGGGCATAGCGGCAAGCGATGAGTCGTTTCACTATTATTGACCGTTGGCAGAAACAATCGAAACAACCAATCTGCTCAAAAGAACCCAGCCACAGGAGTGGAATTGAATGCACGGTAAAAAAGCTTGATGGGCTGAAAGATGTAGTGCAATCTCAATTCTAATCCCGCCTTATACCTGCTCATCATCATGACGTCGACCAGAACACCCTCGACCGGTGTGCTAGTCAAGGCCCAAAATGATCTTCGAGCGAAGCGAACTAGGTTTTGTCCTTCAGAACGACGTCGATACCGAGTTCATTCAGTTTCTGCCTAGACGGAGCGCCCTGTTCTGTCCATCCGCGGATGCGGTAATATCTGTCAAGAAATCTATCCAGGTTTCTGACCACCTGTCCATCCCCAGGAGCGCCCCGGGTAAGAAGCGGCTCATTGGTTATCCTGATTGGGAACGTGTCGTCTTTGCGAGTGAAACCTTCACGCACAATGAATGCCCGCTCCAGATTAATAATACGCTCGGCCACTGTCCTAAGGTACTCGTGGTCTTCAAATTGCTCAATGCCGGTAACCGCAGCCAGCATTTTACCGAAAAGGGTGGGCATCCAACCCCAGCCCGAAGCAAAAGAACAGACAATGCCGACCTCCCTCATAGCTGTTTCGTTCTGATTGAAGACGACGATATCCGCATTTTCTTCCTCTGCAAAGCGGTCGACCTCTCTCGGATCGGTGGCTCCAAAGATCTCCTGTCGGGCATAACCATAGCAATGACTGCCACCGATATTCGAGGTGGCGTAATTAAAACCCTGTGATTTTGCCCCTCTTGGCTCGTAAGCGGGAAGCTCGAGCCCCTTCACGTGCATGGCATATTCATCACTTCCTTTGCCGAGCTTTTCTGCTGCCCTCCTTGTGCCCTCAGCCAGTATGTCGCCGATACCTTCACGCAATCCGATCTTTTTCACGAGGGCAACCATCGCTGAGTGATTACCGTACGTCAGTTCCAACCCGTCTGTGTCCTTTTTGGTGAGGATGCCCTTTTCGTAAAGCTCATAGGCAAAACCGATGCAACTTCCGGCACTGATGGTGTCCATACCGAGATCATCGCATATCTGGTCTGCGGCTATGGATGCTTGAATATAGCTAGTCTCTACAGGAGCACTAAATGCCCAAATGGTTTCGTACTCAGGGCCTTCGCTCAGGGCGCCCTCATAAGGCCCATCCGGCACGCGATGAATCTTGCCGCACTTGGCTGCGCAGGAATAACACCCGAATTCGCCTATTCTGAATTTACGATACTCCCCACCGAGTATTTTCTCATAGTCTGTGAGGCGCCCATATCGGAAGTTCTTTGTCGGGAAGATCCCCAGGTCACTGGTAACATCCTGGGTTCCCGTTGTGCCCATCTCCTTGTGGTGTTGAAAAGCCTTGCTCTCACGAATCAACGCAACCTGTTTCTTTGCCAGTGTCTTGAAAGTTTCCGGATCATGGAGTTGAAGGTTACGCTTCGTGGTGATGGCTACCGCTTTCAGGTTCTTGGAGCCCATCACCGCACCGGTTCCGCAACGACCGGCCGTTCTGCGCGCGCTGACAATGGCCGCATATCGTACGAGCCTCTCGCCGGCAGGCCCAATACAGGCGGCCCTTGTTTCTTTGCCGTGCCGTTCGGTCAGCCATCCCTGAGTTACTTGGGTATCTTTACCCCATATAGGGCTGGCATCATGAATCTGACAACCATCCGGTGTCAAATGGATATAAACCGGCTTTTCCGACTTGCCCTCAATGATGATGAAATCATAACCGACAAACTTCAACCACGCACCGAAATCGGCTCCAGCCACTGAACGGGCAAGGCCATCGGTTAAAGGGCTCTTGGTGAATACCATCCAGCGTGAAACGGCTTGAACGGCAGTGCCCGCCAATACGCCATTGAGCACTATGAGTTTGTTGTCTTCACCGTAAGGTTCAACGTTGGGAGCGATTTCTCGGTAGAGATAGCTGATACCGTATCCTCGCCCACCGATGAAATCCTTCGTGACCTGCTCGTCAACAGTCTCGGTCTTCGTCTCTCCAGTTGATAGATTGATCCTTAGAAATCTTGGTTTGCTTCCGGGCATGGTTGCTTTCTCCTGTAAATTAAATTACTATTGAGACCATCAAATAGTCTGCACTATCGGGAGGGGCATGAGGTCTTTTCTGCTGTGAATGGCCCTTTCGAGTATTGAAGTGGCCATGTATGTGGCTCCGTTAACAAACTGGGGCTCGGCTTCAAACATGGCATTAGTCGTTCAAGTCAATACTCGATTACTTAATAGTTCTCACTGCTCTTATAAAGCACCTGCTCCTGTGAACTTGGCCTGTTTCTGCTGTTGGATAAGCAGTATCGATCTGGTCTTCTCGTACTCTCGAATTTTGTCGTTCCCCTCCCAAAAGCATGTGAAGATCCATACTCTTATGAAACGGGAAAAGGTCGGTTAAGTCAAGAGAATTGGTTTTCCGAGGCGGTGAATCCCATGGGCGTCAAACCGCTGCGACTTTTCGAATACACCATCCAGGTGTATTAAGTTTGTGGGATGAGTCAGATCACCTCCATGGCCTCCGTTGCTCGCATGGAATGCTGGAGACCGGGTGGTATAAAGAGTACATCACCCTTCTTGAGATTCACCTCCTTATTATCAACCTTGCCGATGCCGCTGCCACTTAAGACAAAAAACTCATGTTCCCACGGGTGGCTGTGACTGGGACTTTGCCCACCCCGTTCAATAGAAACGACTCGCATGTTAAAACTTGGCGCGCCGTCCTTTTCTGTGATTATATGTCGTATGACAGCTCCTTTTGCCCCATCTGCTTCGATTTTTTCTGGTTCCTGATCCAGATAATGAATGTGCTTCACGTTTAACCTTCCCTTTTGAGAATTGGTTAGAATTAAGAGAACTGGGCACCAGCGACCTGGCTTCGCTCGGTGCTACCACTATGAATTCCCGCGATATTAATACGTCTGTTACTGGCATCCCATTCGAGTAACTCACCACCTCCCCTTTTTGAATCGATGGAACGACAACATGCTTATGAAGTCAAGAAAAATCGTTTTCAAGAATCGACTCAGAATCAACGATTTTGGCATGAGGAAGAGTAAGCCGCATTTTCCACATCTCGTGGCTCCTTCCAGCACCCACAGAGTTATTACTTGGCCTTACGCTACCATATAACGTGGCCTATTGACACACAGGCCAATTTCTGTATACTCTTCCCTTAAGAGAGCGGTCTTATCATCCATATCTTAAAAGTAGCGAGCTTTTAAGCTAAGGGGAATAAGTCAGCTCGAAAAATATATTTGATGAGACCAAATTGAAGTTCGAATAAAGGGGGTGATAGATGGGGTAAAATAAAAAATCAAATGACCAAAATCTGGTGGGAGGTTTTTCAATGAAAATCAACTATCCAAGAGGAGGTTTTTCAATGAGACATAAAGCATTAGCACTAGGCGGTAGTGTTTGTTTGATTATAGTTCTAGCTTTATTACCCTTTACGCCGGCTTTGGCCAAATCAAATCCATCTGCAGATAAAATCGAGATCCAGATATACTCGAATCCCTTCGGACACACGACGTATGTGCTCTCATTTGCCCTTGCCGAGATTGTGAATAAGAACTCCACGCGGGTTCATATGACCTGTGTAGAATCGAAAGGTTCCTCGGCAAACATCCTTTACATGCAAAAGAATCCCGCGGCCCGGAAGTACACCATGGTACTGGCTAATCCATTTGCAGTAACTCAGGCAGCGAAGGCTGATCCTCCTTTTGCCAAGCCCTTTACGGGTTTGAAGGCATTTTCTATGATAGCCAATAATTGCGGGTTTTTCCTGACGACAAACCCAGAAATTAAGACAATTCAAGATTTGGCAGGTAAAAGTCTAGGGTTAGGTCCCAAGGGCATCACGATCGAGTATATACCCAGATTCATATTGCAGTATGGCTATGGCATATTTGATGATCTCGGGAGGGTGAGTTACTCGTCGTTTGACGGCATTAAAAATGCCCTTATCGACGGAGCGATAGATGCCGGATTACAATCATCAGCTATGTGGGGAGATGAAGAATACAAGACCTGGGTACCCATACCAGCAACTGAGGAGATGCTGTCCACAAAAAAGTGCTATCTAGTTGATATTAGCGAGGAGGCTTACAAGAAAGCAAGGGAAAAGAGCGGTTACCCTATATACCTTCTCAAGGCTAAGCCGCTGGCATTTGGGAAGTCAGCAGCCTTTGGCGGAAACCGGATATGGTGGAGTAATTCGTGGTGGGTTCACGAGAGCATGGACGATGAGGTGGTCCGTGAAATCTGCTCAATAGTATATGACCACGCGAGGGAATTTGTGACCTATCACGCGAGTGGCGGGGGTATTACTCAAAAGACATTGCCAGACGTGGCGGTTGCAGAGGAGGATTTCCATCCGGCAGCTGCCAAATTCTTTAAAGCGAAGGGACTTAAGGTCGGGCAGTAAGCGGATAGAGGGAAATTTATCGCATGGAATAGGCCTTTCGCATGTCAGAGCATAAGTGGTTTAAACGTAGCCTGAATATAACAGTAACAGCAGTGGGAGTGGCAATGGTGATATATCACCTTGTCTACTCCCAGACCTATTTGCAGGGGGTGGGTGAGCATCAAATTTTTCACCTCGGCTTCGCGCTCATGCTCCTTTTCCTCATGTCCCTGAAAAACAGTTACAAGCACTATCCTCTGAAGTTGGCGGCCGTTCTGCTCAGTGCAGGCTGTTTCATTTACTTGAGGATATCCTATGAGAGACTGGAGCTGTATGGGATGTACCAGGCTACAAATCTCGATTTAGCCGTTGGCATAGTCCTTATTCTCCTCTGTCTCGAGGCAACCAGGCAAAGGTTCGGGCTCGTGCTGCCGGCATTGGCGCTCCTTTGCATTGCCTATACATTCTTCGGCCATTATCTTCCTGGGGCACTTGGTACCTTGCCTATGAACTGGGACGTAATCGTTGAAAGGCTGTCTATAGGTTTTTCCGAAACAGGGATATTCGGCCCTATTTTGAGGGTATCAGCCATCTTTATGTTTCTTTTCATGCTGTTTGCTGCCCTGGTGGAGGTCTGTGGGGCTACGGAGTTTTTCAATCAGTTGGGAAAACTGATAGCCCGCCGGTTTAAGGCTGGCCCAGCCCTTGCCGCCGTGTTAACCAGTGGCCTGATGGGCTCAGTTACTGGTCAGGCAGGCGCCAATGTGACCATCACAGGCTCATACACGATACCAGCGATGAAGCAGGTGGGGTATAAGCCATATCAGGCTGGGGCTATTGAGGCAGCAGCATCGACAGGAGGCCCCATTATTCCCCCGGTAATGGGGGTGGCTGCGTTCCTCATAACGGCAATAACGGGGATATCCTATACCAAGATAATTGCGGTGGCTGCGGTGCCGGCGTTGTTTTATATCCTTTCATGTGCCCTCTATGTGCAATTTCAAGCGGCAAAAATGAATATCGTTCCCAGGGCTGAGGAAGTAAATTACCGAGAGCTGATTTTCAGATCACCCCTCTTTTTTGGGTCCCTGCTGATTATAATAACACTGTTTGTGATAGGCAAAACAGCCCTCTATGTTAGTTTTTGGGCCTGTATCACTATTATCTTCCTTAGCTTCTTACGGAAGCTGACACGACCTTCATTGAGGGAGTTAATGAATGGATTCGTCCGCGGGGCTTCGCTGGGAAGTAGTATTGCCGTGACCTGTGCGACCTTGGGGATAATAGTAGCTACCATCACCGGCACAGGGTTAGGCATCAAACTGCCTGTTGCCGTAGGAAATCTCTGTGGTCAAAATTTGCTGCTGTTATTACTCATGACCGCAGTTGTCGCCATTATTCTCGGCATCGGGTTGCCGGCTTCAGCTTCTTACCTGGTGGTTGCGATCGTGCTCGCTCCTCTTCTGATTAAACTGGGAGTAGAGCTATTACCGGCCCACCTCTTTGCCTTTTACTTCGCCAATTTTTCTTATTTGACGCCCCCGGTAGCTATCGCGGCTCTTTTCGGAGCGCAGCTGGCAGGTGCATCTTATATGAGAACCGGCATTGAATCAGCCAAGGTGGGAGTAGCCGGGTTTGTCTTGCCTTTTATGATCATCTGGTCGCCGGCATTTTTGGGAGATTACTCCAATCCTTTGGCCTCTGTTGTTGAATTATTGACCTGCATCCTCGTCTTCATCGGCCTGCAGGCAGGTTTTGTTGGTTATTTGCTCACGAGGCTTAACGCTGCAGAGAGGGTTCTCATGCTGGCTGGGCCTGTCCTCCTAATGACGTATCTTTATACGAGAGATATCCCATGGATCATTGTGGGCCCCGGCCTGCTTGGTGTGAGTTTCCTTAGCCAGATCGTGAAGAAGAGAGGGCTCTAGTTTGCGAAAGCCTTTCTCTCAGGCGCGTATACGCGAGATAAGGAACTACCGGTAAAACCCACTGAACCAGCGATGTTGATGAGCCCGCCTTTTAGTCAAACCACACCGAGGCACCTTCGAGCGAGGCCTCTGGCGGAGCTTCACCTGTGCGGCACATCTCTGGATAGCACGCTTGTCTTGGCACGAGATAATCCCGGCCCTTTTCAGCTCATTGGTCAGGGCGGAAACGCACCTTACAAACCGGCAGCGGTTCTTTGCCCCGGCCGCACACGCACCAATCCACTCCGAAATGAGCTTCCCATCGTAAAGCCGGTCCACCACTCCAGTGTCAAACTCACCGATAACAATCGTGCTCTTCGGATCTCTGTTACCGCCTGCCGGAACTGCGTTTCCCGTTACAAGGACTGTTTCGTATAAGTCCGCTCCATAGATGACCTTGAGAGTGTCTGAGCAGGTATTCCCCTCCGAGCCCTCCGGTGGCGTCCAGCTAACGTCCACCTTCATGCTAGTGTTTGGCTGGAGAACGGTCTCCTGTGGGGGGAGTGAAAAGCCACAGCTGTAGTGCTCATACTTGAAATAGAGAATAAGCGTGCTTGAGCCAGTGTTGCTAATTTCCAGGGGAATCGAACCTGTAGAACCCACCGCTACATCCCCGAAGTCGGCAGTCTCCGGGGAGACAGAGCCGGTGGTGATGTTTGGGAAAAACACACCCCAAGCGATGAAGGCCAAAAAAATGATTAGCACCGTCAAAGATCTCTTCTCTCCCGCCATCCCTTACCCCTCCTTTCGAGCTCAGCTAATCGCGGCATTGCGTGCTATCCGTTCCGATAGGCTGCCTTTATCGGGCTACGGATCACCTTTTGACAGCAGCAATCAACTGGTGCCCAGTTCTGTATCTGTAGGCAATCAGTATGCCAGGACGGATAAGAAAACAATGGGAAAAGGATCTGTAATGATTTCAAAAGGTTAAAGATACTCTTTCCTTCACGTTGCAGAGGAGCGTCAGTGTTGATCTCCGAACGGGTCGACAAGTTGTTCAAGATACAACATTTCCCGATCCCTTATTTCCCTAACTTTTTGGAATAGCTGGAAAACGAGGAATCGTTTCGTGGATGAATTCCGACACCGGCATGGGAAAGATAACAGACGTCTGATTGAAGCTCTTTAATTGTATGATTTTTGACTGGTCGGAATTACCGATCAGATTTTATCAGGCAATCCCCGAGTACCTGAGATTTACCGTTGATGTTTCCCTGCCTCCGAAATCTATTGTGGACTTCAACCCATAATTTGTGCTTATCTATCAAAGACTGTTCCGGTGCCGTCTCATTCGGTTTTGTGCGCACGATAACAGGTTGGGAATACTCATGCTAGCAGGGGGCTCGTAATGACGAGTGAGGATTTTAAGGAAAAGAGCTTCTGGTTGACCACCAGGGAATACACCCCCAACGATCCGTTGCATGGCGAAACAGAGGCTGACGTGGCCATCGTTGGGGGCGGTTTTACCGGCTTGTCATCTGCTTATCACCTCAAGAAGGCCGAACCGGGGATCCGTGTGGTTCTTCTGGAGAGCCAGGTCATAGGCTTTGGAGCCAGCGGCCGCAACGGGGGCTTCAATATGACCTTGTTCGGCCTGACCCTCGGTATTACCGCGCTACGCTTTGGCAGGGCAAAGGCCAGGGAGGCCCACCACTATATGGAGAGGGCCGTGGATATGCTCCGTGATTTGGTGGTGGACTTGGGGTTGAACTGCGATTACGAACACCCTGGCTTTTTGCGTGTGGCTACCTCCGAAAAGTATAAGAAGCGTATACTTGAGGAAATTGAGCTGGCTCATAAGCTGGGGCTCGAGGGGATTGAATGGCTTGACAAAGAGCAACTGGAGCAACGGGTGCGAAGTCCCCTGTACCTCGGCGCGTGGTGGGAGCCCCGGTGCGGGATTCTAAACCCTGCCAAGCTGGCATGGAGCTGGAAAGAAGCCATAGAGCCCATGGACGTCGGGATATTCGAGAATACACCGGTAGCAGGAATCACCAGGAGCAATGGAAAGGTGGTGCTGGAAACGCCGGGTGGTCGTGTCAAGGCCGCCAAAGTGGTATTGGCTGCCAATGCGTGGTCGCACCTCTTCCCACAACTGAAACGGAAACAGGTCCCGGTCTGGACGTACATTGTGCTAACCGAGCCCTTGACTGAGGAGCATTTCAAAGAGATTGGCTGGCAGAATCGCCAGGGCATCGAGGATGCACGGAACCTGGTCCATTACTACCGCCTCACCGCCGACAATAGGCTCCTTATGGGCGGAAGGGACATCTCTTTGAGTTACGGCTCTGACATGGACCGGGACCTGAACGACGACACATTTGCTGCCCTAAAGGATGATGTGGGCGAAATTTTTCCCGTGCTAAGGGAGATCCGGTTTACTCATGAGTGGGGCGGTCCGGTTTCGGTTCCGCTGGATATGGCCCCGGCGCTTGGTTATGTGGGCGACAAGAGCATCGTCTATAGCCTGGGATGTGTTGGCCACGGCGTTAGCCTGACACATCTGAACGGCCGCACTGTGGCCGATCTAGTGCTTGAACGACGGACGGATTTAACCGATGTCTTCTTTGTCAATCGCAGAACACTTCCCTGGCCTCCTGAGCCCATTCGTAACCTGACCGCTAAGGCGATCTTGGGTTATATGCACCTTGAGGACCGGCGCTTTGATCCCCGGCCCATCTGAATACTTAGTCCTTAAGAAGGATCACCTTTAGGCGTATACCAAAATAGACAAGGGAAAAAAGAAAAGCCGGCACGTACAGCCACCATCCAAAAGGGTTGGGAATCCCGGTTCGTGTGATGTCACCGGGAACCTGCAAGATATTCTTCCAATCCCAGCAAAACGCAGCAACGAGCAGCAGCCCGCAGGCTATTTCAACGGCCACATCATACCAGCGCCACCGTATCACATATCCTTTGTCCTCGTAGCGAATAATGAGTAAGCCCGCCCCAACCATGGCAGCCGCAATCAGTACCGGCGTGAGCACCGGCCCAACCCAGGGCAGGGGCACGTAGAATAAGAGATCCCACGTCATAAGACTTTCGGGCCAGCCCACCATGACATAGAGCCAGATGTAGTAGAAAATATCCCAGATCCCGAAGGCGATCATAAAAAGGCAAAACCTCTGAAACCTGGTCCTTCCGGCGACCCACCCTACCGCAACAAGCATTATGATGGTTGCAATCTCACGCCCAAATTCGATCTTGACCAGAGGATCAATAACATGCTTGCCTTCCTCCCAGACAACGGTCAGGGGAAAGCTGAAGACACCGTCAAAGTATATTTTCCTCAAATAAACGACCACCGCGCTCTCGACCCAGGCAAAGGCAACAGCGAAAATCGCCACCCAAATCGCTCGCCCCAAGGCTTTCATGTCGTTGCTCCTTTTGACATCCTGTCTGAAGGTGTTTTCTTTCATATACAATCCCAGCGCGTATCAGGCTCTTGCTTTTTCAGGGTAGGAGTGTAGGGAAATCACGCTTATGTGTCAATGATGATCGCTGACACGATGTCTTGATCAAAAAACTCAATGGATCCAAGAAAAGGAGAGGGGAGAGTCATACCATAGCTCGGCTATCATGTTAAGGTGGAATAAGCATAGAGCTGCTCGGCATACTGAAAAACACCTCACTTCGAGTTCGTTTCAGTAAGATAGTGCCCGTGATTCTACTTGACCTTCAATTGGCGGATTCAATATCATACCCTGTAGATCAACAAGCCCCTCTGAAAGTCCATTAACGTTGAAGTGTGAGGGCATTGATTATAAGGTCTGCGAGCGTGGTCTGATGTGTAACGTGAGAAACTCATCCTACCAGTATCATCACGACACGAGTTATGACCGTCATAACATGACCGGCCACTCTCTGGACTGGGCGAATCAACCCACTGCGTTTAAGGACTACGAGGGAATTCAACCCTTGGACCTTCCACGAGCGGTGGAATTCCCGAAGAGGTCCCTGTCTTCCCTCATGAAGGAGTTGGCTGAGAATGATGGGCCACTCGACATGTTGGCCCTCTCGCGAATTCTGTTTCTTACCAACACTTTAACCGCCAAAGCCCGCCACCCCGATGGAGATTTTTCCTACCGAAGCGCTGCCTCGGCAGGCGCCTTGTATCCCACTGAAATCTATGCGGCCTCCTGCGGGATTGACGGTTTGGAAGACGGTTTGTATCACTTTGCCATCAACCGCCACGGTCTCTACCCCCTTCGGCAGGGGGATTTCGCATCCCATATCCTTGCCATAACGCAAACACAGGAGGAAAGGGTACCCACACTCACCTTTTTCTTGACAGCGATTCTCTTCCGGAGCGCATGGAAATATCGGGCCCGCTCCTATCGTTACCACCTGCTGGACACCGGCCATGTGGCTGAGAATCTGGCCCTCGCTTTAAGGTCTCAAAACCTTGCCGTTAATCTCTCCTATGATTTTGATGATCTAAGGGTCGGCCATTTCCTCGGGATCGACGATAAAAGAGAGGTCACCCTGGCGGTTGCCCATGTGTTTGGAAACGAGCCGGTTCCTGAGAGGCGTGAGGCGGAGGTCCCTGATCTGTCCGAAACCGTTCGGGAAGCGAGCATTGTTTCAGCGAAGGAGGTTGACTACCCGGCTATAGGGGCGACGGATCGGGCGGGGGCCGACAGTGCAAAAGGAACAACACCGGAAACGGAGATGGTCCGGAATTTGGGCGTAACGGAGGAAGGTTGGAGCAAGATAGAAGCCCCGACCGCATGGCCTGGGGATATGGACTATCCCGATGCCCTGTTTCATCGCCGCTCCAGACGTAATTTTGTGAACAAACCTATGTCCAAGGAAGAATTGACGGCTTTCCTTCAAGCGCTCTGCAGCAAGGGCCTTTCCGTGCCGGAATCGGTTTATGCCCGCTCCGTGGCCACCGGCTTTCTTGTGAACCAGGTGGAGGGCATGTCAGAGGGCTTTTATGTGCTGGACCCGGAGCATGAAGGTGTAGGCATGGTTGCACGAGGACCGTTCACAGAGAAAATGGCGCGGGTTTGCCTCGACCAAATGTGGTTGGCCAATGCAGGGGTTCACTTCCTTTTTCTGACCAATCTGCATGTGCTTGACCGCACCTGGGGCGCACGGGGGTACCGGTATGCTATGCTGACCGCCGGCCGGATGGGGCAGAGGCTGTATGTCGTGGCCACAGCCATGGGCCTGGGCTGCTGCGGTATCGGTGCCCTCTATGACGGCGAGGCGGCTGCACTCCTGGGGCTCAACGAGGCATCGGGACTTCTATATCTGGTGGCTGTGGGAGCGGTGAAAAAGATGTGAGAGCATCAACTATTCTCGACCGAGACACAATGTCTCCTCCTATGATATTCTGTACGGCCGCATCCTCCCTTAAGAAAAAGACCTCGTAGCCACGCCCTTTCAGAATCGCATATCGAGACCTATGGTTATGGGCAGGCTATCGCCTCCCGTAGCTTCGGCTATGGGCCAGTTCTCGCTGTCAGGTTTTCCAAAGACTTCCAGACGCACATCAAAGAACACGGCAGCCCTCTCTGTTAATTGGTACTCGAGGCCTGCCCCGAGGTCAAGATAGTCTCTCATTGTATCGGACCAGTAAGGGATTTCATTTCCATTCACGGTTACTTTTACCGAGGAGAGTTTGACAATTCCCAGGTTTCCCAGAATAAAGGGCCGCAGCCGAGCGGCTTCCCTAAAACGCACCTTTAGACCAATGTAGAGGCCGGTCAAACTGAAATCATCAAACTGTGCACCGTCGGGAAACTCTCCTCCCGTAAAAAATTTTCCACTCCAGCGGTTGTGAACGACCCCGATTTGGCCTCTCAGGTTCGCATTCCAGTCGTAGAACAGCTCAAGGCGGCCCCCAAAGCCAGTGTCAAAGGTATCCGAGTAGTAGGTGTCTGACAACGGTGTTGTCGGGCCTGAAACTCCGCCGATGAATGGCACGAGGGCAAGCGCAAGGCTTGCTCCCAGCTTGTGGGTGCTCCCCGTTGGCGTTTCATCTGCTGCAAAGGTGGACGTGCTCATTGTCAGTAACAGGGCGGCCATAATGACCATAAGCTTATGGTTCATGATTACTTCATCCCTCCTTAATGATGTCAGTACGCATTTAGAAACGGCAGGATATGCCTGCGAGACCATAATGGGTGATCAGCTCGGTTTCTATCTTTTCACTCATGCCGTAAGCATTTTCGTCAAATTCCGGCTTAAACGTGCTAAACCGGTATTCTCCGAAGAGTGCTATGGTTTGCGTAATGCTCCATGCGACGCCAACCCGTGCGTCCAAGCCGAGGTCGATGGATGTATCGGGGTCTCCGGCTTTTTCAAGGGGCCCCCATGGTGCAGAAGAAAAAGAATTTAACTGGGAGTAGAAAAGTGCCGGGCCCATGCCAACATAGGGTTGGAGCCTGCCCCTGGCAAATTCGGTGCTCACCATCCACTGCATTCGTGCCATGGCCAATAGAGATACGGGGCTGGTAATGATATCTCCATGGTCTACACTGACGCTGAAGATGGAGTAGTCGATGGCAAAGCCAAGCCATGGTATATTCTCAAGCCATTTGCCAACCCGCAGCCCTATCGTGAAAGAGCTGCCGAAGTCCTGACTTTCGGTAACGCTCGTACCAAAAGCCGAACGGGTTATTTCCCCGTCTTCAGTGGAAGCCACCCCGACATAAAGATCCCCGAACCATTCGGCCCTCGCTGGTGTGGGGAGCACAATCAGGAAACCCAAGACAACGAGGATGACTATAGGGAGCTGTGTAAATTTCATTGTGCCACTGGCCTTTTTCACAGTTCGAGTCTCGCAGTGTTGTGTCGTTTACTATGCGGTTGGTTTAAGCTACCCTTTCGCGCTCCTCGCAGGGTAAGATGGTTTACTCTAGGAGGAACACCTATCGATCGAAATATACTGAAATAATAATGGGGCCTGCAATCAGAATTGACAGTAAGCAGATCCCCGAGTCAGACAAAGAGGATACACCGTCTTTGGGTTTCATCAAGCCCCCATGGATTGAGAATTATATGCAATAGCTTACGTCTCAACATCGCCTGATTTCAGCAGAGATTACGGAATCAAATATCGAATTTCAAGCAATTATCTATTTCTTGGAGAAACCAGTCTTCCTGAAAGCCTCTTTGTTGGGCGTATCTTTCTGCTCGCGGGTTAGGCATATCAGGAGGAGAGGGGCAATAAAGAGGGGTTTTGCTAAGATGGGCTCATGGCAAAATATCAAATCTTTAAGGCTTCTTAAGATTAGATATTGAAATATTGAAGGGCCCGCTTTTCATGATGGACGGCTATCTTGCCTTCGGCGTCGTGGATCTTTCCGACCATCTTCTTCAGGGAAGACACATGCGCGTCCCTGTAGATGCCCAATTGCCCGGGGGCTGCCTGGCCCTCGGGACTGACATAGGCATGGCCGGTAATGATCAGCCCCACGTTCCCTCGCGCCAGGTCCACCAACAGCTTTGCGAGACCCTCGGTCGCGAAGCCCTCTACTGTGGCCAGCCCTTCCCACGTAGCGGACCTGACGAAACGATTGGCCAGAGTCATACCGTTGAGGACCGTCTGTTCGAAAAGTTCTGCCACACCCTCCTCCTCCGAGATAGTATCGATTCGATTCCGCCCTACACTACGTTAATACAAAGGGAGGACGCTGAAAACTAAAAAAACAAATGCTCGGCCGTTCCGTTCGGCCGGGTCGGTGCGGATAACCCGCAAGCAAATACGGCCGCGGACTTACGGATGGAACCGATAAACTTGCCCAGTGGTTGCTTGTCGGGTTGATCCGCTGGTTCGGAGCCTTACACTACTTATTCCCGCACTTCAAAAGTGCCACACGATTCTACTTAGCCCTATTCTCCAAAATCTTATGTATTGCCTTCTCCAGATAGTGATTGAACTCTTCTGAACGATCCAGCATTAGGAAATGATCCGCTCCTTTCAGGATAATGGCGTCGAAAGAAGACATATGCCGCCGGTTTGCTTCATAGTTAATGGGCCATAGATCTCCGTTCACGGTTATGACAGGAATGCGGATTTCTTCAAATATTTTGGCCGCTTCCCCTGTGATATACTGTGACATCATCTCGTTCATTGCACTTAAGGCAACAGCAGGTGGCGCAGCTGAAATATCTGAGAGAATCCACTTGCGAAGCTGCGGATCGGTGTGAGGTGAAATCATCTCCTCTACGAATTGCCGACTTCCGGATCGAAAATCCTTTTTCAAAGGAGCGAGCATCTTTTCTAACTCTTCGCGAGTCATCGGATATTCTATGTTTTCAAGTGTATCTATACCGGTTAGACCTATAACGCGGTTCGGCATGAGTCGGGCAGCCTCTGCAATTACCGAGCCGCCCATGGAATGCCCCACCAGAATGACGCGATTAGTACCTATTGCCTCTGTCACTGCTTGAACATCCTCTCCGAAAGCCAACATGGAATACTGCGAACGTGTGGTACCTGAGTGACCGTGGCCTGCAAGGTCAAGCGTGACAATGCGATGAGTCTTTGAGAAGTGTGGCACCTGAGCACGCCAGTAACGGGCATCGCAACACCAGCCGTGCACGAACACAAGAGTCGGTTTTCCAGCACCGTAGACCTCAAACGAGATTGGGGTGCCATCTTTGGAAAGGACAACATGGGGCCATCCTGCTTTCGCGTCTCTTGCTCCAAAGACTAAGAACGAGATCACAATAAAACTGGCTAAACAGACCGAATGTCTTTTAACCGGTTTGCAGCTTTGTCTACGGGTAACCCAAGCGACGCTTGTAGTTCCTTTCATAATCCCTTCTCCTTGGTTCTGAACGACGAGGTCAACTGCAGGCGAGCGGCAAAGCTGTTCGCCTGCAGGTGCAGCGAATGGTTATGCGCTGGGATTCCTATTTTTTATAATGATAATTAAGGATGGAAGATTCAACCGGGTATTTTGATCCTTTATAAACTTGCATATAAACTATTTGAGCAGATGGCACCCAGATAATAAAATGGCATTCACTTATCGGTTCTCCTGGATCTTTAATACCGTTATCATTCTTGTCTCCCCAGAACCTCATATCTGTAAACAAATAACTATCTTTCTTTCGCATATCATATGGGATGTCCACATCAATACTATATTGCCCATCATATTCAGATATGTGTTCAGTTTTGAAGGGTTTTCTTGAGCCGCCACTCTCGAAAAGAGATACTTTTTTAAACTTAGTATCGGTTTCTCCGGCTATTGTTACTCTAGAGAACGGTGGAGATTGTGCCAATGATACACTGCACAAAAATATAGCCGAAACACTTATGACTGCTAATAAAAAACGCATTTTTTTCTCCTTACAGTCGTTTAGAGCTTAAGAAGCATAACGTGCTGCAAGATGAGCTGTACCCCTTGGGCGCGACACATGCTCCTTCTGCAACTGAAGTGCCAAAGAGCTGGAGCGTGAGCGACGTCTCAGCAGGGAAAGGAATCCCACGCCTCGATATAGGGCCAGAATCCCGACAACTTATAATCTTATGTATGCCCCCGATTCTCTATGTATGTCCCCGATTCTCGTTCACACGTAATAGCCGCTCCGCCTTCAACGGCCTTGTTATGCGGCTATAGATGGAATCGCTTTTATCTTGCCAAAAAAACTAGTCCAGATCCAACTT
>DATKZQ010000105.1:0-23207 GCA_035527895.1 Desulfatiglandales bacterium | reverse complement strand
ACAGCCACCCGCTCTACCAACTGAGCTACCGGGGAGTAGTTCAGACGGAATTTAACAGAAAGCCCTTGAAACGTCAATCAAATTGTCCGAGTAAATTCCGCGCTTGCCAAACAGTTTCTTGACAAGGCATTCAGTTCCCTTTAGTTTACCATCTCAGCAACCGCAAGAGAAGAGAGGAATCAATGAAGCAGATCATTCTCGGCACGGCCGGGCATGTAGACCACGGAAAAACCGCCCTTGTCAAGGCCCTCACCGGTATCGATACGGACAGGCTCAAGGAAGAAAAGCTCCGAGGTATAACCATTGAACTTGGTTTCGCCCACCTAAAGCTGTCGAACGGCATCACCCTTGGAATCGTGGATGTTCCCGGTCACGAGAAGTTTGTTAAGAACATGGTGGCCGGTGCCACCGGAATTGATGTGCTGGCGCTTATCATCGCAGCTGACGAAGGTGTTATGCCCCAAACACGAGAGCACCTCGAAATCTGCACGCTTTTGAGAATCAACCATGGACTGGTGATCATAACGAAAATAGATCTCGTGGATAAAGAATGGCTTCAGCTGGTGAGGGATGACGTATCCGCATTTCTCGAGGGCACCTTTCTGCAAGATGCTCCGGTGGTAGAGGTTTCCTCCGAAACGGGAGAAGGGATCGAGGCTCTGATTGCAACACTGGACGCACTTACCCAAAAGGTTCCGGAAAGGGAGTCGGGAAGCTTCTTCCGGCTTCCTATTGACCGAGTCTTCACTATGAAGGGTTTTGGCACGGTTGTTACCGGTACTACCATTTCTGGTCATATCGAGATAGGCAACGAGGTGACTGTTTATCCGAAAGGCATAAAAAGCAAGGTAAGAGGTATTCAGGTGCATCACCGAGATGTACCTTCGGTGAGCGCCGGGCTGAGGACTGCCATCAATCTTCAAGGCCTGGAAAAGCAAACCCTTACGAGGGGCGATGTGGTAGCGCAGAGGGACTCCCTCAAACCTACCTACATGGTAGATGCCGTTCTCGACTACCTCGAGAGTGCTCCTAAGAAGCTCAAGAACAGGACCAAGGTGAGATTTCACTGCGGGACCGCCGAGATTATTTCCACCGTTATTCTCTTAGACAGGGAAGAGCTTTCCCCGGGCGAGACCTGCTTCGCCCAATTTCGCCTTGAAAGACCTACGGTAGTTCTCTCAAAAGACAGGTTCGTCATCAGGAGTTATTCCCCCATCAGGGCCATTGGTGGAGGGTTGGTCCTGAACCCCCTTCCCTCGAAGAAAAAGAGGTTCTTAAAGGAAACAACACAGGAGCTCACCATCCTAAGCGAGGGCTCCGACAAACAAATTGTTGAGCAGTTCATAAGAGGCAGCCAGCTCCAGGGTCTCAGCAGAGCGGACCTCTCTTTTCTCACCAATCACAGCAGAAAGGAACTTGATCGGCTTATTGACGAGCTCGTGTCAGATGCCGCAATTATTCAATCGGAGATAGAGAATGAGGTATTCGTGCACTCACAATTCTACGGCACGGCTAAAGACGAAATCTTATCTATCCTTGCCGATTATCACAATCGTTTTCCCCTTAAAAAAGGCCTCCTCAAAGAAGAATTGAGGTCCAAGATGGGCGGAAATATAAAAGAAAAGCTCTTCAACCAGGTGATCGATGACCTGATAGGGGAGGTTGCCATCGTCAGGGAGAAGGATACGATCCGCCTCAAGGAGCACAAAATCGAACTCCTTCAAGATCAGGAGGAGTTGCGTAGCGAGATTGAAGAGGTTTACCTCAAGACCGGCCTTGAGCCGCCATACTTTAGGGATCTCGACCAAAATAAGATAGATCGAGGAGCAAAGGACCTGCTCGAAATCATGGTCAAGGATGGAATCCTTATCAAGGTGAAGGAGGATCTCTATTTCCACAAAAAGGCAATAGAGGGCCTCAGGGGCCGGCTGGTCGATTTTATCAAACAGCAGGGTGAGATAACCACTCCCCAGCTAAAGGAGATCACCGGCGTCTCACGGAAGTACACCATTCCCCTCATAGAATACTTCGACAAGATCCAACTAACGGTCAGGATAGGAGACAAAAGGATCCTGAGGAAACGCCAGTAGCCTCAAGCACCCTAATCGATTTCATGAGGAACAAAGTATTTAAGGGCGGAGCGCTCATGTTCTTAGGTGTACGGCACAGGACGTGGTCAGCCTCTGAGAAGGGCCCAGGCATTGAAAACATCTCGCTTTTAGGATCTGCAGCGTATCTCCCATTTCTGTTCATTATAATGAACAAACTGCGATTTTCATATTTTGGATTGGCGTCGGATCGCTCACGAGGTAACACCTCTGATAGCCCTTACAGTAATTACGTCTATTTATACCAGCCTCGCTGGTTTCACCCTTGACAAAAGAGGTCAAGATGGTAAGATGCGTGCAGGATTACGTTCATGATAATGAACTCGTTGAGCTGGATGCCCACTGCCTAACGGAAAGATTTAGCGCAACCGCTTACCCCTGCGGAAGGAGGATAGCCCAAGATGGATTTCGGTTCCTTTGCTGAAGGCCCCTTGCTGTGGATTGTCTTCTTGATATTCCTCGTTGCGACTATCGCCAGGCTCGGCTTCTTTGTCTACCAAATCATTGTAAACAGCGGTGACAGGCGTTTCCGGTGGGGCTATATCCCGGCTACCTTTGGCCGCCTCTTTGTGCCGTTTCACATGGCAGTAATCAAAAAACCCCTTTATGGAGTCCTGCGGTATGTCTTCCATGTATGCCTGGTTATCGTGCCCATATGGCTATCCGGGCACATCGTGCTGTGGGCAGAATCGCGATTTGAGTGGGACTGGACACCGCTGCCCGATGCATGGGCCGATTGGATGACCCTGGTAGTGCTGGGCTTTGCTCTCTATTTCCTCATCAGGCATGTCGTGGTAAAAGATGTTCGCATTACCTCTTCAGCATCGGACTACATCTTAGTTGTGCTCACCGCGCTCCCGTTTCTGACCGGCTATTTCCTCACCCATGGGACGATGGACTCCATTGTTCTTTTGGGAGACAATATGCGGACGATCCACGTGCTCAGCGCAGAGGCAATGATCCTTATGGCGGCCTTTCTCTTCTGTAGAACCCGCCTCAATGTGAGAACATGCACTGGGTGTGCTGCCTGCGAAATCGCCTGCCCCACCAGCACCCTCGAGTCCACTGATATGGAAGACCATCGGATCTTTAAGTACTCTCACTATCAGTGTATCTGCTGCGGGGCCTGTGTAGGTACGTGCCCCGAAGATGCCGCAGCATTGCGGCATGAAATCAGCGCCCGGCAGTTTTTCCAGATAGCTCCCAAACAGGAAATCCGTTCAGTAGAGCTCAAGGCCTGCGAACGATGTGGTGCCTTGTTTGCGCCGATTCCCCAGCTGGAGAAGGTTGGGCAGACCATTACGGATGACTATTTGCGGTTTTGCCCTCAGTGCAAAAAGGTTACTATTGGGGAAGTGTATTACAAGCTGTCTCCCTGGCAAAGACCACTCAAAAAGAGCTTTAAATCGGATCTCCCCGGCCGCCAATAACAGACGCAGTTACAGAGGGTCTTGAGCTGACCGGGCAATCACCACCTACCCCCGCTCCTTGCGCGTAAGATCCTGGGAGATCGCCTCAGCGGTACGGGCGGTCTTATCTATTATATATTCCATCTTGTCATCGGTGAGGGAAGACGAGAAACCTACAACCCATATGGCAGCCAAGAACGGGCCGTCTGTATGTATTAGGGCAGCCACCGCCTTTACTCCCTGAAGGTACTCCTCCCGGTCGGTAGCGAAGCCACGTTTCCTGACCTCTTTTATCTCCTCTAGGTATTTCTCGAGGTCGGTTATGGAATTTTCGGTATATCTAGTCAGGCCCTGGGTGTGAAGATATGCCAGAGCCCTCTTTTCGTCCGTATACGCCAGAAAAACCTTGCCCGCCGCACCGGCAGTCAGGGAGAGCTTGGTACCGCTCGGGGAGGTTATCTTCAACTCCTTATTGCTCTCTGCTACATCCACGATGAAGATATGATCGTCCCGCAGAATGCCCAAGAAGACAGTCTCATCGGTCTCTTCTACAAGCCTCTCCATATGCCTTCGGGCTGCTTCTCTCAGCGGTATTTTGGAAAATCCCTTTTTCACCAGCTCAATGAGGGTGTAACCGAGGCTATATTTTTTGGTAAAAGGATTCCTAATGATAACGCCTGCCTCTTCAAGGGCAGCAGCTATCCCGTGCACGGTGCCTTTACTTATGCCCAGGCTTTTAGCCAGTTCGCTGATCCCCATCCCCCGATCGGTGCCGGCAATGACGTGGAGCACCTGGAATGCCTTTCTTACTGAAGGGGCTTGATACATTATGCACCTCGTTCACCATAATGAACATTTTTTGACAATGTACACCTTCTTTAAATGGTTTGTCAATAGAAATTTATGCCGCCATTGACATAATAGTAGCCAGGCAGCCCTTAAAAAAAGGGCTTTTTTTCCTCTTGACATAGAAATGGAATGCGGTATGATAGTTTTAGTATACAGTTCATAATAATGAACTGTTGCGAAGCGGTAGCGGTGTGCAGGTCACGGGCTCAAGGACCTGCGCTATGTTTGCTTAGTCCTTCGATTCATAAATTCGGTAACGAATTTATTCCCTCAGGACTTAGTGCTGCCCTCGGCCATGAGCCCTTCGGTTGTGAGCTCAGGGTCGAACGACTCGAGGCCGAATGGAGTGAGCATAGTACTAACGGAAGACTTACTAATATACGTTACCGTAATTGCGAATCGAAGCACTTAGTGCTTATAGGCAGAAAGGAGGATTGTATGGCAATAGAGAAAGGGAAATTGTCAACTGCCGAGAGTCTCCGTCAAACGAGGACATACGGCAAGTTCAGGTGCCTTAATCCGAGCTGCATGGGGAGACTGCAGCCCACGGCTGGACAGAAACAGGTCAAATGTCCGGTCTGCGGCATGGAATTCCGCGTTCACTGGATTCGCCCTGATTTTCCGCGAATACGGGGGCCGGTATGGGATGCGAATCGAAAACTAGCTGAAGAGGCGCTAGCAAAAAAGGAGGGAAAATAACATGCCATTGAACAGAAAAATCGCGTATATTGATCTCTCCACAGGAAAGATCGAAACAAAGCCCATTCCCCTTGAGGTTCGGAAAAAATTCCTTGGCGGAAGAGGGCTGGATGCATATTTACTCTATAACCATACAGAGAAGGGTATTGACCCGCTGGGCCCGAAAAACGCGCTCATGATAAGCGGTGGTATCCTCACCGCAACCTGTGCTTCGGCAACTTCCAGATGCCACGTTATGGCCAAATCACCGCTTACCGAATTGCTCGGCAGTGCAAATATGGGGGGATTCTTTTCCCCTGAGCTTGCCTGGGCCGGTTTTCACCATCTGGTCATAAAGGGAAAGGCCAAAAACCCGGTGTACATCTGGATCCACAATGGAGAGATAGAGATACGGGATGCCACCAATCTGTGGGGTAAAACGGTCACCGAAACCCAATGGGCTATTAGAAAAGAACTGAATGATGAGGAGGTTAAATGTGCCGTGTGCGGCCCGGCCGGCGAAAATCTCGTCTATTATGCTAATGTCATGACAGGCATAAAAAACTCTGCCGGCAGATCGGGAATGGGTGCCGTTATGGGATCTAAAAACCTCAAGGCAGTGGCCGCCAGGGGAACTATGGATATAAAGATAGCCCGCCCCATGGAGGCACTGGAGTTTAACAAACGGTTCATTGATCAGATCGTAAGCGCAAAGGTCAATCAAACCCAGGGAACCTTAGGTACACCCTTTATCTGGGGAGCAACCAATTCCTGGGGTGGAATACGGACCAGGAACTTCCAGTACAACCAGTGCGAGTATGCAGACGATGTCGAACCGGAGCGGCTTGATGAAATCGCCACAGAAACCATGGGCCCGTATCATATGGTCGGGTGCTATGGCTGCCAGGTACACTGCCGTGCCCAGTACAAAATCCCCTCTGGCCCTTATGCTGGAAGATATGATGAGGGGCCGGAATACACCTCCCAAGGTGCCTTTTGTTCAGAGCCGGACTGCAAAAATGCGGTAACGCTTCTAACCGCTAATCATCTGGTAGATCAGTGGGGCGTGGATAATCTGGAAATTGGCAGCATTATCTCTTGGGCAATGGAGCTCTATGAAGAGGGAATCCTCACCACCAAGGATACCGACGGCCTGGATTTAAGGTTCGGCAACGATGAGGCACTCCTTGAGATGATTCGCCGTATTTGTTTCAGAGAGGGATGGCTGGGTAATGTATTGGCCGATGGGGGAATCAAGGCAGCTGAAAAGATAGGCAAAAAGTCCTTTGACTATCTCATTCAGGTCAAAGGTATGAACAACTTGCACTCAGACGAGAGAGCAACTCCTGCACTTGCCCTCAATATCGCTACAGCCTCCAGGGGTTCTGATCATCTGAGGAGCCGGCCCGCCATTGACCTCTACCATTTGCCCGAGGAGGTTCTGAGGAGGATATACAGCAGTCCCGTCCCCTACGATGGACCGTTGAGCTCAGAGCATACTGAATATATCGGAAAACCGTGGCAGGTCTTCTGGCACGAGAACTGCTACATGGGGGTTGATTGTCTTGGCATCTGCAAGTATCACACGACATTCCTGGGGGCCACCCTTCCCAATTTCGAGGATTGGAGTAAAGTGCTCTATTACAATACCGGACTCGAGTTGTCGCCTAAGGAAATCTGGGAGATAGCGGAGAGATGCAACAACATGGAGCGCTTGTTTAACCTGAGGGAAGGATTGACACGAGAAGATCTCAAAAAGGGCGATATGCTTAATCATCGCTACTTCGATGAACCGTGCAGGCGTGGTGCACCCGAAGTCATTGGTGCCAAGATAGATCGGGAAAAGTTTAAGAAGATGATTGACGAATTCTATGCACATCATGGTTGGGACGAAAACGGTGTTCCTACACCAGAGACGCTCAAGAGGCTCGGTATCGGGAAAGAGCCATCCCACTTGCTGTAATCTATGTGAAAGGAGTGAACCGATGGAACTAACAGGAAAGGCCCTGATGATAAACTACGAAAAGTGCACCGGCTGTCGGCTGTGCGAACTCGTGTGCTCTGTTATGCACGAAGGCGTGTCTAATCCCTCCCGGAGTAGCATAAAGGTGATCAAGTGGGAAGCGGAAGGCCTGTACATTCCGATGTCCTGCCAGCAGTGCGAGGATGCCCCGTGCATGAATGTCTGTCCGGTCAAGGCCATCTCCCGTGATGAGACCTTAGCTCGGGTGATGGTTGACTACGATGTGTGCATCGGCTGCCGTGCCTGTGTATCTGCCTGTCCCTTTGGCGCTATGAGTTTTGATGTCATCGATAGAAAGGTGTTCAAGTGCGATCTCTGTGACGGTGAGCCTCAGTGCGTCCGGTTCTGCGAGGAAAAGGCAGTCGACTACGTTGACGCCGATCAGGTGAGCACCCTTAAGAAGAGGGACGCTGCGTACAGACTGTCCCTTGCGGAAAAGGAAGCAGCCGTTCTGCTGCAGCAGCTGTAGTTATGTGTTACGGGTTACGGGTTTCGAACACGAAACCCGTAACCCGTAACGCGCAAACCTTCCTTCACCCTCCTACCGAACACATCTTTCGATGAATTCTTTGGTGGTTTTCCTCCTTTAAGGGATGGCACTCGGGCTTCAGGTTCACGGCATCCCTAAAAGCATCAACCAGCTCACCATCCAGGCATCCTCTCCTTAACGGATCTTTAATGCTGACCTCCGTGTCTGAAAGGAGGCATGGCAGCAGCATACCGTTTGCCGTTAGCCGGAGCCTGTTGCAATCCTGACAAAAAGAATGACTGATCGCGCTTACGAAACCGATCTCTCCCTTGCCTTGCTCAAATCTGAACCGCTCTGCAGGGCCATCATGGAGTCCCCGCGAAACAGGGATTAGCGGCCCAAAGGCTTCAACGAGGGCCTTTTCTACGTCTTTATTCGAAATGAATGCCAGGCTGTTAGCCTCTAAACCTATTGGCATGCATTCGATGAACCTGAGATGATAGGGTTGTTCCAGGGCAAGGCGGCCAAAATCCAGGATCTCATTGTCATTGACCCCCTTCATCATAACCACATTGAGTTTGATCGGATCAAAGCCCATATCCCTGGCCGCTCCTATCCCCTCCCAGACTTGGTCGAAATAGTCGAACCGAGTGATCTTCTGAAACTTCTCTTTGTTAAGGCTGTCAATGCTTATGTTGAGTCTCTTGATACCTGCAGCCTTCAGCATCACGAGGTTGTCTTGCAGAAGGACCGCATTGGTCGTAATAGAGACATCCTTAAGACCCTCGAGGGCGGTAAGCATCGGTATAAACTCATGCACCCCCTTCCTGACAAGCGGTTCTCCTCCGGTCAGCCTGATTTTGGTAATGCCTAATGTTATCCCAATCCTCGCAATACGAAGCAGCTCTTCGTAGCGCAAGATGTCTTTATGCCGCAGCTTTCTCTCGCCGAACGGCGGCATACAGTAAATACAGCGCAGGTTGCACTTATCAGTAACCGATATCCTGAGGTAATTGATCCTTCTGCCGAACCGATCAACTAACACTCGCTCCTGGCTGCTTGATGTTTGTCCCATCTCTCACCGATCCACAGTTCCACAATTTTAGGCACTTTAGGCACTCGTCATTTTAGGCACTTAACTCAAGGTATCTCTATCTCAACGGGGCCCTTTCTAACGCCCTTCAAAGCAGACACCATGGCCAGAACAGTTGTCTTGAACAGGTGTGCGGTAAATGCATTTAAGGCCAGGTCGCTCCCGTTCACCTTAATAGAGATGGGAGGATGTAAGGAAACACATGCGTCCACAGCATTCTTTCCCTTAACTATCTCCTTGGCCAACTCATAGCAGTTCTGGTAACCGCAATCAGCGCAATTCAAACCAGGCAGCTTAAAGGCCCTTTCAATAATGATAGTGGCCATCTCCTTAATATGATCGTCATTTGTTATGGTAAAATCGGCGATCCCTGCATCGAAGCTAGCGGTAAAGAGCTGTAGGCCATCGAACAGCTCATTCTTGTCAGCCTCATCCTTTACGCACACAATCTTCGGAAAGGTTTTTTCTTTTTTGAAGCCCTCTATGAGCACAATATCACTGTCACAATAGGCCAGGATGTCTTCGATCCTCTTCTCTCCTTTGATGATTAGCTCTGTCTCCTGCGGACCGATCGCAGCGACGAAAGGGGCGTGTTCCTTGAATCTTGACGAATCGGTTTCGGGAAAAAAGATATGTGAGGGGGTATGCTTAATGGCCGCAACCTTGTATCCCCTGGTTGATAGTTCCTGAGACAGCCTCATAATCAACGCGGTCTTCCCGCTTTTCTTGAAACCAACGATACCAACTGCCTTCACCTAACGCCTCCTACTCGTCCTCAAATATAGCCTTGAAAATCTCCTCATCACCCCTCTGGCACTCCTTTTTCAGCCGAGCGTAATCCTTGAGGAGTCTCTTTCCGTCATCGCTGAGCCGCGAGCCATGCCTTCGCTCGGTCACCACAATCCTTTTGTTTATATGCTCTTCAGTTGCCTTGATCTTTCCCCACACCCCTCTATAGGACATCTTCATGAGTTTGGCCGTCTGGTTTATCGAGCCTGTTTGCTGGATCAGCTCAAAGATCCGCTGCCGGCCCTCGCCCATGATCATATTTCCCTGACCGTCTTCGAGCCATTGTCTGGATTTCAAATGCACCTTACCCATGTCTGCCCCCGAACCCTCAAATTACCTTCCACAGGGCCCCGCTCCTTTCAGGGTTGTATCCGCCAAGCCCTCTAACCCTTTCCTTAAACCCCTCGGATCTGGCCACACGGATCAGCAGCTGGATCTTGGAATCATTTACCAGAGAGGACGGAATCACTAGGTCATACTGCTCTTTGAGAACAGGGATAAAGTCAAGATCCAGGGCTCTGGCTGCGGCCATGATCCCAAGCCCCACGTCCGCCAGGCCGTTTAGTACGGCAACAGCCACATTCATGTGGGTGTATTCCTCATTGTCGTAGCCGTTAACCTGGGAGGGATCAATTCCCATCTCCTGAAGCTTGTAGTCAAACAGTATCCTGGTGCCTGATCCTTGCTGCCGGTTTACAAAGCTCAGGTCACCTCTCATAAGATCTTCGATCCCGTTCACCTTGTGAGGATTTCTTTTCTGAATGATCAGGCCCTGTTCTCGTTCTACGAGGTTAAACACATGGACAGGCACCTTTTTCAGGTATCTTTTGATGTACGGGATATTGTATTGCCCTGTTTCAGGATCCAAGAGATGAGAACCGGCAACATGGGCTGTCCCCTTTCGGAGCGCCATTAGACCCCCGAGGCTCCCGACGTTACCGGAGGCTATCCTGACGCCCCTGTCGGCCCCTCTCATCTCGTTCCCGAGGATATCCAGGGTAATATCGTGACTTCCGATAATCACAACGGTATTGGCGATCTCTTCCGGATCGACCAGGAGCTCCGCCTCGGTTTCTTCACCTGCAACGATCCCCTCGCTCAACGAGGGAATCCTGATAATGCCCTCAGCCTTGCTGAGGGTTGTGACGGATCCGGCTGCTCTGGGAAGCGGGATAGCTATGATCCTTTCCCCTACCCTGCCGATATTTACCCGAATAAACTCTTCTACACCGAGTTTTGAAGGAATATCCCTCGAGGCAGTCACGATTTTTGACTGCCTTTCCGGCACGTTCAAGCCCTGGAGCCGATAGAGGAACGGGCGCACAAACTCGTTGAAGGCAATGTAGGCAGAAACCGGGTAGCCCGGAATACCCACAAAAGGCTTACCTTTCACTTCCCCCAGAATGGTAGGCTTACCGGGCATGATCGTCACACCATGAACCAAAAGCTCTCCCACTTCTTCGATGACCTCGGCGGTATAGTCCCTTCTCCCGGCGGAAGAGCCTGCCAGGGTAATCACCATATCTGCGTCGGTGTCTATAGCCCTGAGCAGGGCCTTTCTTATCTTTCCGGCGTCGTCTTCAACGATATCCTCTACCGCCGGTTCGGCCCCGCACTCCCTAATCAGGTGAGAGAGAACAGCCGAGTTAGACTCAATAATCTTGCCCCTTTCAAGAGAGGAGGCATCTGAAAGGGTGTTGGGATCTACCAACTCGCTCCCCGTACGTATGAGGCGTACTCGAGGCCTTCTTCTCACCTTCACCTGCAAAATCCCTCCTCCAATCAGCGCTCCGAGATCAAAGGGCCGTATCCTATGGTTCTGGGGAAAAAGCAGTTCGGTGGCAACGAAATCCTCTCCTACCTTTCTGGTATTCTGCCAGGGGAATGCCGAC
This sequence comes from Desulfatiglandales bacterium, assembly GCA_035527895.1. Classification (GTDB taxonomy): domain Bacteria; phylum Desulfobacterota; class DSM-4660; order Desulfatiglandales; family B25-G16; genus JADFWK01. The sequence continues at coordinate 11,897 of DATKZQ010000105.1, read as the reverse complement.
GATTCGATTTCAATGGTTTCCTCGTCAATCTGGTTGAGCTTCTCAACCATTATCACGGCGTTTTTCCCTTCCGGCATCACCTGGCCGGTGTTTATCCAGAGTGCCTCCTGCCCCATCTTCAATCGCCTTGGGTTCCGCTCGGTTGCCCCATAGGTGGCCTCGGCACGGACCGCTACCCCATCCATTGCTGCAGACTGAAAAGGAGGAGCCGAAATTTTTGCAAAAATAGGCTCTGCGGTAATCCTTCTTGGCGAGTCGTGAACCGAAACCTCCTCCACATCGGGGATCGGTCCGGGATCAAAGGTCTTGAAGAAGATCTCAAGGGCCTCCTTCGGATCCTTCATCTTGAGGTATATTTTCTGTCTCCGTACTTCTTTCAAAACAACCTCACCCTTACGGTATCGCCTCGATACAGCCCTTCCGTATTCATGTCGATCTTCATAATACCGTCCGCCTCAACCATAGTGGATATAAGCCCACTTTTTCCTAAGATAGGCTTTGCCACCAACTTCCCATCCTCGGTCACCAGCTTTACCCTGATATAATCTTCCCGTCCACCCGCCGATTCTATGTTTCTATCGAGCTCCGCCTCTACCGTATGACGATAGTAACCGGCAGGGTCTGCAAGGCCGGAGAGCCTGGCGAAAAGGTATCGAAGGAAAACGTCAAAGATAATCATAGCAGATACGGGATGCCCGGGAAGGCCCCACAAGGTCTGGTTTCCCTTTCGTGCGATAATGGTCGGTTTGCCAGGACTAATGGATACCCCGTGGGCCACCAGCTCCACATCGGCAAAAGAGAGAAACAGATCCAGGGTCATATCCTTGGCTCCCACTGAGCTCCCCCCAGAAAGGAGGATAACGTCTGCCTGTGACAGGCCCTTTTCAAAAAGCACCTTCAGATCCTCAAAGCTGTCTCCAGCTATGCCCAGATAGATCGGCTTTACACCCAATCCGGTGCAGAGCCCCCCGACCGTGTAGCTGTTGATGTCCCTGACCTGGCCCGGCTCTGGTTTTTCGGTAATATCCACGATCTCTTCGCCCGTGGAAATGATGGCTGCCCGTGGCCTCCTGAATACCTCCACCGCCTCTATACCGAGGCCCGCCAAGACACCCAGATCCTGCGCCCTCAGCAGGGTTCCTTTGTGCAGGATTATCTGCCCCTCTTTAACGTCGTCATCGGCAAGGATGACGTTTTCCAGTGGTGAAACGGGCCTGGTGATTTCAACAACCGTCTCTTCAATATCCTGAGCGTATTCGACCATTACCACGGCATCGGCACCCTGGGGGAGCATGCCTCCTGTCGATACGGGGGCGCACTCACCACGCTTGACGCCGAAATCGGGCACCTGGCCCATCTTGACCTCCCCCACGATGGCGAGGGGAGTCGGTAAACCCTCAGTGGCACCGAAGGTATCCCTGGCATCGAGGGCATATCCATCGACCGTGGATCTTTGAAATCCCGGTATGTCTTCGCTCGAGACAATGTCCCGTGCCAGAACCCTGTTGAGCGCACTGGTGATGTTAACCGGTTCCACCCCCAAGGGATGGGTATCCTTCAGGGATTCGAGAACCTCGTGGGCCGTCTTCACCTTAAAGAATGATCGCATGAGTAAAATATGTCACCAATGACATGAATAATCAATTACTATTTCAAACCCTCCACGGCTCCAAGGCCGAGAGACCCATAAGGGATCCTGGTTTCTGGTTTCTTCGGTAAAGGAAGGAGGCCCGAGGGGTCTAGTTATCGGCCTTTTGTTCTGCCAGCTTTTCCTTGCACTTGGCTATGTAGGTAAGCGTTTTCTCGTACTGACCCGCATCTGGATAGTGGTTGATGAGATACTCAAATCGCTTTAATGCCGCAACGTAGTGCCGGCTTTTGTAATAGAATCGGCCGACATAGAACTCATGCTCTGCAAGATTGCTCATGCATTTCCTGATGCGTGTCTGGGCCATCATAGAAAATGGATCATCAGCGAACTTCCTCTGGAGCCTTTCAAACTCCTTCAGGGCATTCTTGGCACTGGTCTGGTCGCGGTCGATCTTGCCCATCCTAAGGAAATGACACATCCCCTGCTGATAGATAACATAAGGAATGGCCTCGTTTCTCGGGTGCAGCCTCTCAAACTCGATATATGTCTCAGCCGCTTCCTCGAACTCCTTTCTCTTAAACAGGGAATCAGCCAATTTCAGTTCAGCGTGAACAGCTAACTTGCTATAGGGATATCGGTCCTTGAGTTTTTGGAATAGTTCTACAGCCTCTTTATAGTCACCCTTCCGAAACTCAGACATTCCTTTGTTCATCAGCTCTTCAGGCGAATCTTGTCTGTCTTTCTTACCGGAGCCGAAATGAGAGCATCCGCTCATGAAAAAAAACAGACATAAAAAAACAACAGTTGCCTTGAGTCGCTCAGACAGGCTGTATCTCACTCGACCCTCCTGCAGTGTACCACTTCTACCCCATGAGTTTAAGCAGGGCCTTTTCGATATTGGCCTTTCCGACTGCCCCGATAATCGTATCTTTGAGTTCCCCGTCCTTGAAAAGGAGCAGGGTAGGAATTGACCTGATTCCATAATGGTTGGGAGTTTGGATATTTTCATCAACATTCATCTTGCCTACTTTGACCTTTCCGTCATAGTGCTGAGCAAGCTCCTCCACCCAGGGGCCAACCATATGGCACGGTCCACACCACGGCGCCCAAAAGTCCACCATGGCAGGGATATCAGATTTGACGATCTCAGTCTCAAAATTGCTGTCGGTTACCTGTAACAGTCCGCTCACCGCTCTTCCTCCTTGTTTTTCTATTTACTGTGAAACCTAATATCAAGATCCCGCTTTGTCAAGCCGGAAGCGCCGTTAAGTTGCCATTCGCTCAGCTTTCAGCATTCAGCCATCGGCGTGAGCTTTTTCACATTGACTAATCCCGGCTTATCAATAAGAATAACACTACTCATTAAACGTTCTATGTTGTCTGTTCTTCGTTATCCGCACATTCCTCTCATCTGCACGCCCTTTTTCGGCCAACAGCAAACGGGGAACGGGTAACGAGCGATAGTGGGAGTGTTCCATGGCCAAACAGAAAACCATATTCGTCTGCCAAAGCTGTGGCTACAAGGCACCTAAATGGCTCGGCCGGTGTCCTGATTGCAATGCGTGGAACTCGTTTGTGGAGGAGGTAGCCGAAACCGTTCAGAAGGAAAGAGAACGGCGGCAACCTGCGATCGATAAGCCCCGGCGAATTGACTCTATCTCCACAGACAAGGACATCCGCCACAAGACAGGCCTGCATGAATTCGACCGTACCCTTGGCGGGGGCGTTGTTCCGGGCTCCCTCGTCCTCATTGGCGGGGACCCCGGAATCGGCAAATCCACCCTTATCTTACAGACAGCCCAAAAACTCGCCCAGCACGGCCTCAAAACCCTTTATGTGTCAGGTGAGGAATCGGTGCAGCAGATCAAGATGAGGGCAGACCGGCTTGCAGCCGACGCTCATGAACTCTATCTCTTAACGGGTACCTGCCTGGAGGATATTGTTGAAAGGCTCGAGGAGCTTGATCCCCGTGTTATAGTTATTGATTCGATCCAGACCGTCTTTACCGAGTCCCTCAGCTCTGCCCCCGGCTCAATCGGGCAGGTACGTGAGGTTACGAGCCGGCTCATGAACCTGGCAAAGAGATCGGGAAGGGCCATCTTTTTGATTGGTCATGTTACCAAAGATGGTGCTATCGCCGGCCCCAAGGTCTTGGAGCACCTGGTAGATACGGTGCTCTACTTCGAGGGAGACGGCTCCCACATGTACCGGATCTTGCGCGCGGTAAAGAACCGCTTCGGCCCCACCAACGAGATAGGGGTATTTGAGATGCAAGACCATGGCCTGGAAGAGGTGGGCAACCCCTCAAATATCTTCTTAGGGGAGCGGGAGAGCGACGTGAGTGGCTCGATTGTTGTCTCCAGCATGGAAGGCTCGAGGCCTCTTCTGGTTGAGATACAGGCCCTTGTGTGTAACAGCTACCTTGCCATGCCGCGGAGGACTACCATTGGGGTTGATCCCAACCGCGTGAGCGTGCTCGTTGCCGTATTGGCCAAGCGAGGTGGTGTTGCCCTGTCCGATAAGGATATCTTCATCAATGTGGCAGGTGGCATCAAGATCAACGAGCCTGCCATTGATCTTGGTATAATCGCAACCGCTGCCTCAAGCTTTTTAAACAAACCAATCCCGAGAAACACGGTTACCTTTGGTGAAGTAGGGCTGTCCGGTGAGATCAGGGGCGTGAGCAACACCGAGCTGCGGTTAAAAGAGGCGGTGAAACTGGGGTTTTCACGGTGTGTGCTCGCGCAAAAAAGCTTAAAGGCCCTGAAAACCAAACCTGATATGAAACTCATCGGCGTCTCCACAGTACAGGAAGCGCTTGAGGTGTTATTCGAGTGAGGGCGGAGGTCGGCTGACGGCTAATAGCTGAGAGCTGAAGGCTCAAGCGTAATTAGCTTTCTCTTGCAACGGACAACTGACAACGAACAACGGGCGATACCTCGAGGGGCCGCCATGCTCAAAGTCAACGAAATCTTTTACAGCATCCAGGGTGAAAGCACGTACGCCGGGTGGCCGTGCGTATTCATTAGGCTTACCGGGTGCAACTTGCGCTGCCGGTACTGTGACACCACCTATGCCTATGAGCAAGGGGAAGATATGTCCTGCGATTTCATAGTGGCCAAGGTAAAGGACTTTAACTGCAATCTGGTGGAAGTGACCGGCGGTGAACCCCTTATCCAGCGTGAAACTCCTCGGCTCGTATCAGATCTTATCAAACAAGGTCATACCGTGCTCCTCGAAACCAATGGCAGCCAGGACATTAGCGTGGTCGACAGCAAATGTGTGCGGATTGTTGATATTAAGTGCCCTTCGAGTGGGATGAAGCAGGAGAACTACTGGAAAAACCTGGAACACCTAACTCCCACCGATCAGCTCAAGTTTGTGATTGCCGACCGGCAGGATTACCTTTTTGCAAAAACCGTACTGGACAATCCTGCCATAAAGCGCAGAAAAAAATTGGCCGTCAATTTCTCGCCGGTATTCAATGAGATGAACCTCAAGGAGTTGGCAAACTGGATGCTTGAGGATCAGCTCAGAGCACGACTTCACATTCAGTTACACAAATATATCTGGGGAGAAAACGCTAAAGGGGTCTGAGATGAGCAAAAGGGCCGTGGTGCTCGCAAGCGGCGGGCTGGACAGTACCACAATTATGGCTATAGCAAAACACGAGGGATATGATATCTACGCCCTCTCCTTCGATTATGGGCAGCGGCATAAGCTGGAGCTTGAGGCGGCCAAAACGGTCGCAGACTGCTTTGGAGCAAAGAAACATCTCATCCTCCGTTTGGACCTCGACGCTATCGGCGGCTCCGCCCTCACCGACGACATCCCCGTCCCTCATGGGAGAGGGCTGAATGAAATAGGCTCAGGCGGCATACCCATTACGTACGTCCCTGCACGAAACACTATTTTCCTTTCTTATGCCCTTGCCTGGGCCGAGGTGCTGGATGCAACGGATATTTTCATCGGCGTAAATGCCGTCGATTTCTCCGGCTACCCTGACTGCAGACCCGAATTCATTGAGGCATTCGAAAAGATGGCCAACCTCGCGACAAAGGTAGGAGTTGAGGGAAACAGCGTAACGATTCACACGCCTATCATAAACATGACCAAGGCCCAGATCATCAAAAGAGGAGTATCGTTAGGCGTAGACTATTCCGTGACCCATAGCTGCTACAACCCCACCAAAGACGGAAAGCCCTGCGGGAAATGCGACAGTTGTTTGTTGCGAAAAAAGGGATTTAAAGAGGCAGGGCTGCCTGATCCGCTTGATCAGATTGTGAAGTAACAAAGACGTTACAATTGCGTTTTCCACTTTTTTCTTGATATTTCGATATCTCATCATTATTCTGCAAATCTAGCATAACCGGATAACCTGAAGTGCTAACTCAAATGAAGTTGCTACCATTGTGAATCACCTTACCACGTTGCGCTGATCGACCATCTCATATCGAAGTTCTGTAAGAGCACCAAAATATCGCCCAGCATAAACCTAACTTGCCATAAAAATACGAGTGTTATGCAAAATTAGGTCCTGTAATTGCAGGTGCCACACAACCTGTTGTTCCTTTAGCCAGAGTTCCAGTAGCGTCTTCTTTTCCTCAAATTCGATTCGTCTGAATTATTCAGCTAGCTAGACACAATCCTCAATGTCGAGAATTGCTTTCCTTTTGTAATCGCTCACCTGTTCCGCATCCTCATGTAAGCCACGCTTGGTAAAGAATTGCTTAGTGTGCTCGATCGACTTCATATTTTCAGCTGCGGTCGGTACGGGTTCGGAATCCTCTTCCCACCTCAGAGAACTGGAGCCCGTCAGTCAAATCTGGCTCTGAAATTCCAACCTTCTGCTTAAGCTCAATTATGGCCTCATCGATTTTCAAAAAGAATTTTTGATAGTGAAGCAATTCCTTCTTGAGTTCCTCAGGAGTCTTTTCCTGCATTTTCACCTCCATCAAGCAACGCTTTGCTCAAGGCGGCGACTTCCTCTTGTGTGGGCATAATTTCCCCGCGCTCCAGTCTGCTGAGACGTGGTTGGAGGATACCGCTAGCCTGCTCAAGGTCAGCCTGCCGCCAGTCTTTCAACACCCGCAAAAGTTTAATGCTCGTTTTCATCGAAACACCTCGTTACATTAACTTATGAGTTGAAGCTCAAAAAAAAATTGAATTTAGTTGACAGGGGGAATCAGGTAGGCTTAAATGATGGTAACAGTAAATGGGAACCTACTTGGTTGCCCTTGCCTAAGGGGTATCTTGCTGCTAACAGGATGCCCCTTTCTTTATCTTACTATTTATTATCGTTCGCAAAAAAACAGTGTCAAGCAATTTCTCAATGAGCTTTAAACACAAATAAAAAGGCCGCGAACTGTGGAAAAATCTCCAGTAGCCCCTATTCGACCGAGCAATTATTTGCTACAAGATCTAACTTAGAACCTAGATAGTTCCAGTTACTTCAAACCGCATAGCATAATTCCTGTCCGGTCCACCCCGAGGGAGCCAATCCCCCCGTGATACAGGGCTTGGAAATCTTCCTACAGCTGGCGGCCTTCCGATGGCATATTAGCCGATCTGCCAGTCAGCTAGCAGAAGATATCAAATTGTAACTTTCCTTTTACTACAAAAAGGTTATTCTGTCAAACGGAAAGTCTTCAATAAAACTTTCCTTCTTAACCTTACATAAATGCCAACCCCCTGTTTTCCTCAATACATTGAAATCATTACAGAATAAATTTTCAAATGTCGGGAAATCTCACTTTTCCTTTGTTTTATAGGCCCGCCTGTACCTGGAGATAGACTTACGTTCATAGCCATTCTCACCAACCTCGGCGCGCTTTTTCTGGAGCCGCTTCTTGTGCAATATCCACAACTGAGGCAATAGGATACTGAGGGCCTGTCTTAGGACAACCCGTGCCCGTTCCCTGCTTACCTTCAGCTCCTTGGCAATCTGTATCATGGTCCTCTGCGTCCAGTACCGGTCGTGCAGTATTTGGAGCTGTCTAATTGACAGATCTTTGCAGGTCATGATGGTAGCCCACTCTTTGTCAGTCAGTTTGAAGCTCTCCACTAACTGTACAATATCGCCAATGGTAAGGGCCGGGCCGGTTGCGAATTGCGATTTCCACCACTCGTCGTCATTCTCCTCTTGAATCCTGGTTTCGCTTTGAAGCCGTTGTTGGTCTTTCTGCTCAAAGGTCTGTGTGTCTATCTCAGAATCCGAGTAATAATCCGGGTCAAAACCTGAATCTATATAGCCCCCACCGGTAACGATATAATCTAAACCCTTCCCTGCATAGACTGAGTCCTTTTCGCGAGGGGGTATCGGATGTTTTCGTAAGACCTTGCTAACTTCATCTGTCGTGGTAAGAAGTGCCTTAGCGTCATCACATAGTTTAGGACAATGCCACCAGTAAGTAAGACAGTCTCGGCTTTTGCAGAAGTCAATCACATAGAAGGCCCGTTCTCTGAGAATGAAACCTTCCTCTATTGTCAGTTGTGCCATAGATGTGACACTTTTTAATTTTTTTGATTCCATTGTTTCTTTTACCTCTATCCCTCCGTTCAATAAAATCAATAAGTTAACTGTAAGTTACCTGTTTTCAATAACTTGGAAAAACCCGCCAAATCTGCTATATAAACAGGTGCTGTTTCAGAAATTCCCATGAACCCTAACCCGGGGAAAGCCATGATCTGAACACCGCAAAAAAGGGGGGCTCTGCCCTTGGCAAAGGATAGTATGAGATTCTCTGCGCAATTGAGGCAGATCAACTTTCCGAAACAAATCACCAAAGTGACGGCCGCCGATTTCTTTGTGGTCAAGCCGTGACCACATTTTTCAATTGAAGACAAGGAGGTTTTTCCATGCCTCGCACAAAGGCTAATGGAATCGACATCGAGTACGACACATTCGGACAAATCACGGGCCGCCCGCTCGTCCTGATTATGGGGCTTGGCTCTCAGATGGTGGCGTGGCCCAGAGGCTTCTGTGAAAGGCTCGCCGCAAGAGGCCATTTCGTGGTCCGGTTTGACAACCGTGATACCGGGCTCTCAACCAAGATGGAAGACGCCGGCATTCCGAACATATTTGAAGCCGTGGCAGCCTCCCAGGGGGGCAGGCAGGTTTCCGCTCCGTACACACTCTCAGACATGGCATTGGACGCCGTTGGTTTGATGGATGCGCTAAAGCTAAAAAAGGCTCACGTGTGTGGTCTGTCAATGGGGGGCATGATCGCCCAGACCATCGCCATCGAGCATCCTCATCGTGTTCTAAGCCTTATCTCCATGGAATCCGCTGTGGGTGAAACGGGCCTTCCGGCCGCCACTCCTGCCGCAAGAGAGGCCATGTTCACTTCCCCGCCACCGCAACGCGATGCGTATATCCAGCATATGATTAAGGTGTTCCGCGTGTTCTCCGGTGGTTCTGATAAATTCAACGAGAGTATTGAGGGAGAAATTGCCGCGGCTTCCTATGATCGCGCATACTATCCTGTTGGCTTTGCCCGCCAGCTGATGGCTATTCTCGCGTCCGGAAGCCGAAAGCAGGCCCTAGAATCCATAGAAGTACCCACGCTGGTGATACACGGGGCTCAAGATGCGCTGGTACCTTTGCAGTACGGAATTGAGACGGCTGAAACCATACCGGGGGCCAAGCTTTTGGTGGTGGAGGGTTTGGGGCATGGGCTTTCGTATCCCGAGCTGTGGGATGAGATCGCGGAGGCCATCTCGCACCACACAGCCAATGCCACTCGAACCTGAGCCCGCTGCTATTCAATCCAAACCGACATTCATGGGCGGAGACCATATATGAAACCGACAGACCATCTAAACAAAAAAGAACTCATTGAACTCTTGAACAAATGCTGGATGACCCACGACGCAATGTGGTTCTTTCACTGCACACGGGAGTTTGGCATTGACAAGGCAAACAAGCTGAATAAAGCGGCCATAAGATCACTGGCTCCCATAGAGGTCAAGAGAATAAAAACACTACTCGGCATAAAAAAAGAACACGTCGAAACATTTGAAGAGTTTAAACACTTTTTCGGTGGGGCTTCCGAGTTATGCATACCGGATTTCATGAATGCAACCATGAGCTTTCCAAACAAGAACATCTTGCATTGGGAGTTTAAGCCGAAGGAGTGTTTTGCCTATAAGGGCATGCAGAATATCGGCGTGATCGATGCATATGAATGCGGGGTCATTTACAGAATTGAGTGCTGGATCGAGAGCCTGGGCGTAGAATACAGCGTTCACCCTCCAATAGAAGGGTGCTTGATGCTTGCACATGGAACGTGCTCCGGTGATTTTAGGTTGAATCTTGTGTAGCAAATTGGACCGGACAATTGCTTTTTCCCTTCCCTGCCGTGCTATCTCAGATCAAAACATAAGAGGGAAACACGTGAAGGTCAAAAAAACTAACGCAAAAACACGAACCCTTCTGAGTTGGAGTAGCGGCAAGGACAGCGCCTGGGCCCTCCATATACTCCAACAGTCCAACGACATTGAGGTCATAGGCCTCTTCACCACGATCAATCGGGTCCACCGGCGTGTTGCCATGCACGCCGTCTCGGACCGATTGCTTCGTGCTCAGGCTCTGGCAGTCGGGTTCCCGTTGCAGGAACTTGAAATACCCTACCCCTGCTCAGACGCTGAGTACGCAGGGGTGATGGAGCGGTTTTTGGCCGAGGCGACAACCCAAGGTATAAAGAAGATTGCTTTCGGTGACCTGGCTTTGGAAGATATCCGGCGCTACCGCGAAGAGAAGATGCGGCACACAGGCATTGAACCCGTATTCCCGATCTGGGGGACTCCCACAACCATTCTTTCAAAAAAACTGATCGAGGCCGGCTTTAGGATGCTCGTCACCTGCATCGACCCTCGATCGGTTCCAAGAAAACTCATCGGCCGGGAATACGATGAGATCTTTCTGGAAGAGCTGCCCGAAGGTGTAGATCCCTGCGGGGAAAACGGTGAGTTTCACACCTTTGTGTTCGACGGCCCGATCTTCAAAGAGCCCCTCCAGGTCCGGCCCGGGCGTATCGTGGAACGCGATGGATTCGCGTTTGCGGACCTAGTGCAGAAATGATCATGACCGAATGCCAAGCCCGGATTTTTGTCTGTCCTGATTGCTAAACCTTCTTTCTTGCTACTACTTATCCTCGAAGTGCTCCGATCAGATTGCATTCTATTGACAATCACTTTCAAACCTGATCTTAATAGGCGGGCAAATCCGAGGACTTCATAACGGCAACAAAGATTGGGTTCCTGACCAATTCTCACAGCTGTTCAGTGTTAGTCCTTGGAAGGGGGCGTCGGTGGCAAAACATATCGGAATTGTGGCGTGCAGTGCTGAAGGTGCGGCTTTGTGTTACAGGTCGATCTGTGCGGAGGCACCGCCTCTGATGGGCGAACACATGCACCCCGAAATAAGCATGCATACGCATCCCCTCGGGGACTACATGGTTCATATTCGTTCCGGAGATTGGGAACAGGTTGCAAACCTCATGGTTTCATCAGCACACAAGGTGGCTGGAGCCGGGGCACAGTTCGCCGTTTGCCCGGACAACACAATACATCAGGCCTTTGACCTTGTAACCCGTGAATCGCCCATTCCCTGGCTGCATATCGTGGACGCGGTGGCCCAGGAGGCACAGGCCCACACGTTTACTCGCCTGGCCATATTGGGCACCAAGTACCTGATGACGGGTCCCGTTTATCCACAGAAGCTGAAAGAATTCGACATTTCATGGGAGATCCCGGGGCCCGATGACCGCGAACGGATTGACACAATTGTTTTTACCGAACTGGTCAACGCTGTTTTTCCTGAATCATCACGCCTCTATTTTAATGAGGTTATCAACGAGCTCAAGGATCGCGGATGCGATGCCGCAGTTTTGGGCTGCACGGAAATCCCTTTGCTTGTGAACCCAAACGATTGCCCGCTGCCAACGTTGGACTCGACCCGCTTGCTTGCACGGGCAGCATTGAGAGAAGCCCTGAAATGAAATTGACTGAGCATCAGGCATTTCCCTAAGATTCGCGAACTCAGAAGCCCGAACCCCTGAGCCCGGCTTTCTGACCTTATGACCCTAGCCCAGGAGAAAAACATGGTCTATTTCACAGAAACCTCATCTAAGTGAGGAGAAAGGCTTATATCTCTATGCTTAAGACGTGGTTAAACGAAAAGCTCGGAATAACGCACCCGATCATACAGGGCGGAATGGGCCCTTACAGCACTAATAAACTTGCGGCGGCAGTGGCAAATGCCGGCGGGCTAGGGATAATAAGCCTCATTGGCATGGGAGTCCAG
>DATKZQ010000104.1:0-49364 GCA_035527895.1 Desulfatiglandales bacterium | reverse complement strand
CAATCTGCTATTTTCGTTTCTAACTTGTTTCATTTTTTTGTGCTCCTTTCTATGGTGGTGTCCAGCCTCATAAAAGGAGCACAATCAATTACTTACCAACCTTTGTCAATACTTTCCGCACGTTAACTGCACAATGTGGGTTAATGATGATCACTATAGTTTTTTGGATTTTTGGGCCGGACCCTGACCCGCCGGAGGAGAAAAAGGCCCCACATTCATCGTTGCTGCGTCGTATAGATTTCTGGATCATGGCTGCCATCTGGCTTTTTGGCACGATGAACTTGCCAGGCCTCTATAGTATAACCCCACTATTCCTCGTCAAAGAGAGGATGATGAATATAGAAGTGGCCAATACCGTATTCGGATTCTCCCGGGTGGGTGGTATTGCAGCGACGATTCTGATCGGATTTGTTCTGGACCGCTATGACATCAAAAAGATTCTTTTGATTGTCCTATTAACCTCAGGGCTTTCGACCATCGGGCTGGCCCTCGCCCATAAGTTTTGGATCCTGGTGGTAATGCTCTTTATCCAACCGACCATTGGTATGGCGTTCTTCCCTATTGGTCTAATGGCCATCTCGCGAATCACAAGCGTAAACGAACGAGGCATCTTTACCGGAACAGCGCTAAGCTTAGCAGCCATGGGAGGAATGGGACTTGCTCCTCTCTGCTTGGGCGCAGTGGCCGATGCCTGGAGTTTCCAAGTTGGCATCCTTTTGATGGGTATAGCTACAATGGTATCCTGCGTATTTCTCAAAGGACTTAAAGGGTTATAGGAAAAGAGGACAGGAGAAACTTATTTGATGGACTTGATTTTGAGCGACTTTTTCCATTTAATCGCCTTCGCCAGAATACCCTGGAGTTTACTGCAGGGAGCTTCATTTATCTGGTCTTTAGAAGTGGAAATCTTTTAAAGCCTTGAACACACAGGTAGGTTTTGACGTTCATTTTAGAAGTCTGAAAGGCCTGGGACAGATTTGTCATTCTTTGTTGAGCAAAGAAAATGAATCACTTGGGCTTGTAGTATAGGTGAATAAGAACTTAGATTCAGTTCGGTAAAGCAGCTAAGGAGGTTATTATGTCTGACTATAAGAAACAAATACCAGTAAAGGAAGGGCTATGGACCACTGCCTCGTCCCCTAATGAAAAACCTCAGCTAATCGGGAGCCGATGTCTCGCCTGTGGAGAGGTCTTTTTTCCGAAGAGTGAGAGCAAAATATGTACGAACTGTCAGTCCAGAAACCTGGAGGAGATCAAGTTAAGCAGAACGGGCAAGGTATACAGCTTTACAATAGTGATGCAGAGGCCGCCTGAATACTATCGGGGGCCTGTTCCCTATGCAGAAGGCTTTGTAGAGCTACCTGAAGGAGTGAGGGTAGAAACTCTCTTCACAGACTGCGATTTCAATGACCTCAAAGTAGGCATGGACGTAGAAATGGTTATCGAAGGGCTGCACGAGGATGAAGAAGGTAATGAGATAGTAGCCTACAAATTCAGACCGGTAACCCCTTAAGATAAGGGTGATTCAATGAGACAACTCAAGGACGTTGCGATAGCGGGCGTTGGAATAACGCGATTTGATAGCTATGACGGAGAAAAGGGTCCTGCGTTTCGGGAAGGGTATGAATTGGGAACCGAGGCGATTCTCCATGCGCTGCAAGATGCCGATGCTGGCCCGAATAGCGGCGTGACCATATTGAAGCGTTAGTGGCTGGCAACTTTGTGCTAAAGGTAACTTAAATGAGGCAAGAGATATGAACCTACAAGTTGAGAGGACTTTGGCAGCTCTTCATGGGAGACACATTAGAGGAGTTTTCGCTAAAAATTGCGATGAAGGAAGAGAGAAGGTATTAGGTCTAATCTCTGTTGACGCCATTGTGGGTATTGGAGATTCAACCGCAATTAGGCAAATGGGGCTTCCGCGGGCCCTACGGGAGAGGGGTACAAGGATTTTGGATGCATTCGACCCACAAGGAGAAAAAATGCATCCCAAAGATGCCAGGGAGAAACATGCCAAGATTATTAAAGAGGCAACCATCACCGACGTTTTTTTGACGGGAACAAATGCAATCACCGAAGATGGCATACTCGTTAATGTAGACGCTGTTGGGAACCGAGTGGCAGGCATTGTCTGGGGGCACCCCCTTTCGATTGTCGTTGTCGGAAGGAACAAAATCGTCAGAGATCTTCACGAAGCTTTTCAGCGGGTTCGGAATATCATAGCACCTAATCATGCCCGCATCAGGTCGGCGGAATTGGGTGGGGGGAAAATGAAGACACCTTGCGCCAAAACCGGTGAGTGTACTGACTGCCGTTCGATTGACAGGATATGCAATGTGTTTACGATCATAGAGGGCAAGCCTTTTCGCACTCAACTCACTGTCCTAATTGTAAATGAAGATCTGGGCCTGAGTTGGGATACGTCTTGGCCCCAAAGCCGAGTTTCGGGGATTATTGAGGAATACAAGAAATTCGTCTGGATACCCCCAAGGAACGATTTCTGAATCCTCCGCAAATGGCATCTGTCTGACGTCGATTTTGTAGATTCAGTTCAGGCGGGCAATACGGATGCATCCTTTCAATTATGTTCTCGGTAAATCTCGGATGAGAACCAGTTTTCGATCGCCGATTCTTGGTCCACAAAGAATAGGATGAAGATGCGGCATCGGCGCCATGCATAAAGTAATTAGCTATCTCTAGCTAATCGTAAAGTGTGAAGGGGTTGCAGAGACTCCCAGACGTTCAGGTTATTTCGTGCGCCGCTCGTTCATTACTGCGATCTCAAGTTTGGTAGAAGCTTAAATAAAGTCTGGCCCCCATTTACGATATTTCCGTGAGGACTATAGTCTGGTATCGAGAGGGTTTCAAAAAGATTTCTGATGCGAAGGCACACCGATCAAAATATAAATGGGGATGGAGCCCAGTTTAGCACACTGATTGGTTTTCTCCTTTTGATCACCGGTATATTTCTCCTAAACTTCATGTCACGGATCATCTTTTCCCCCTTACTGCCGATCATAGAAGTTGATCTTGGGATAGGCCACGGGGAAGCAGGATCCCTCTTTCTGTTGATTTCGGCAGGCTATTTCATAGCGCTTATGGGATCAGGCTTCTTCTCATCTCGGTTTGACCACAGAAAGAGCATAATCTTCTCAGCGCTCGCACTCGGTGCCGTGCTTTTTGCGGTAGCCCTCAACCACACGATGTGGGGCTTGAAGTCTGGATTGTTTGCGGTGGGAATGACAGCCGGTATCTATCTTCCCTCTGGTATCAGCACCCTCACTTCTCTGGTAAGAACTCAAGACTGGGGCAAGGCAATTGCCATCCACGAGCTTGGCCCCAATATTGGGTTTGTTGTTGCTCCCCTCTTTTCGGAAGCCCTTCTCACATGGTTCTCGTGGAGACATGTTTTGGTGTGTCTCGGAGTCGGCTCTATTTCACTCGGCCTCATATTCGCACGCTTTGGAAGGGGAGGCAGGTTTCCGGGTGAGCCTCCAAGGGCAGAAACACTGAAGACCCTTTTCGCTGAGCCTTCCTTTTGGGTCATGGTGGCCTTATTCAGTCTCGGTATGAGCAGTCTATTGGGTGTTTACAGTATGCTACCTCTCTACCTCGTCGTTGGAAGAGGCCTACAGCAAAGTTGTGCAAACTATATAGTGGGGCTTTCTCGAATTTCTGGGCTGGGAACCGTATTCGTATCGGGTATGGTGACCGACAGACTAGGCCCTAAGATCACTATGGCAGGTGTCTTGCTGGGAACTGGTTTGTTAACTCTTCTTTTAGGCGTAGTTTCTGGATCCTCGATGGTAGTCATGGTATTTTTGCAGCCTCTATTGGCTACATGGTTTTTTCCGGCAGGATTCGCCGCCCTATCACGAGTCGGACCGAAGAGTGTGCGCAACATTCTAGTATCCTTCACAGTTCCTGCCGCAACTCTGATAGGGGCGGGAGCTGTTCCCGCGGGGATAGGATTCCTCGCGGAAAGAGACCTTTTCGGCTTTGGTTTCTGTCTGCTCGGCGGATTGATTATGGCCGGTTCCGTTCTTTTGCATTTCCTGAAGTTTTCGGATGAATAGTCCTGAAGAAACAGAAAGAACAGCATCAAAAATGTCCCTTTGCCCGATCGCGGCCAGACGCCTTCTGCCTTTTGGCCTTGGCCTTTTTCCTATTCCACCATTGCGATAATCTTATCAACATAGCCCAGAGTCTCTCCATGGGGCCAGCCGCGGACCCTGCCACAGTGGTAAGGGGTGGTGCTGGGCACCAGCAGTGAGCGATCTACTACAGGGCAAACGGAACGGTCAAAAAACTTGCAATTAATAAAGAAAAGCTATATAGTAGCTACGAATAGTTTGGATTGACCGTTTTGGAGAAGAGAGATCATTACGACCTTTGAAGATTATCAATGCTCTGCTCAAGAGCTTGATGGTCTTTTTTTTGCCAAAGCGTTCATCCAGCCTGTTCAGAATCTTTTCGAGGAGGTAAAGCGCTATGGCAGAAGGAACTGTGAAGTGGTTCAGTGAGAACAAGGGCTACGGTTTTATCAAGCAAGACGATGGCGAGGATCTTTTTGTTCACTATACCGGCATCAAAGGCCTCGGATTCAGGAGTCTGAGTGAAGGCCAGCGGGTCCGATTTGACATCGAATCGAGCTCGAAAGGCTTTAAGGCTAAGAACTTGGAATTACTGTGATTATGCTCTCAATCAGACGACACTCGATAGCAATGTCGCGTTTTTTTTGAAATGCAGAGAGGTGGGCGCGAGGACCCTATTCCCGGAGCGCTGATCCGCTCAATCCTCCGGTTCTGAAAGTCACGGAGCAAATAGTAATGGATTGTGCCGACTGTTAGTTGAGTCCCAATCCGATGACCAGGCCCATAGCAACTCCAACACCGACAAATATACCCATCACAACCAACCCAACTGCCCTGTTATCCTTTGCCAACTGATCAGAGGTATCAAACGTGGTGAATCTGTCAAACCACTTGTACCCGAAATACATAAACAGTAACGTTAGCACTCCGCCAATAACGGAATAAATGAAATTGACGATCATTGCTTAAGTTGCATGGCTTAACTCCTTCGGACTAGGTTTGCTAGTTCGAAATCCGATATTGAGGGATATCTTGTCGGGTGTTCCTTGAGCTGTTTCAGAAACACCCTGATATTATCCGGAGCTTCAAATGAAGTCATTAATCTTGTGTGTTGACTATGAAAACCATCCACCTTCTTGCCGTACAGATCAACACACCACCAGACAGACGGCACGGGAGCAAGGTAATGGTCAAATAAACCATAGAGTGGCTCATTAGAAGGAATATTGCCACGTTCAAAATCGAGATCCGAATACACGCCTGCCATGCATGAAAATTGGAATTTTCTGCTGATAATTGACGGTGCAATCTTGTTGTCGGACATTTCAATTGACTAACCCACAGGCATTGCGGGCAGGTAGAATGATCTAAACATTACAACTACTTGCATCATGCCAGCGTGGAAGTTAGAGAATGTGTTTTGTTTTGGGTTTTGGGCATTCGTAATTTGTTTCGGCCTGCCCTGGCGAGACTAACCCATTTTTTTCCGACTCCCAGCGCGACTCACTGTGTAATGTTTTTCCTAAGAATTGGAATTTCATTTCGCATTAATCTGGCAATTAATTACATAGCTCTGAGGTCAGCTTCCAGCAGCTTTCTTATCTAGCTGAGATTAGGTAACAATTTTAGTAGCCGCACTTTGCACGATTCTTGCACGAAATAAGAATTGACGCGTCTGTCTTTATCTTCAATTTGGCTGACAATGGGTTGCCGGTATCGAGGCAGGTGGGGGGTAGATTTGTCTCACTTGGAACAAGGTACAGTCATGGATACCGGTAATGCGTATGGTTTAGAACACCTTGCCTGTGAAAAGAGCAATAGAAACAAGATATAGAAGAGAGGTTTAGAGCAGTGAGGAAAATGGGTAAGCATTATCGATCATGGCTTTCCGTCGGTGTGTCTGCCATTTCTTTGTTAGTTCTTTTGGCGCCGGCGCAGGTTCAGGGAACGGATGCGTGCTGGAGCCATGATGAAACCGGCTTACAACACATGAGCCGGTCCGGCCACACTGGAGAGGCCTATGGAGGAGATGCTGATGTTCCGGAACAATGGAATGGTGCGTACCAGATTCAAGAGGAACCTTTCGGGTCCAGGTTGTTACAGGTAGGCGAAGGCTTGTGGGAAGAACTGAAGGTGAAATCGAGGAGTGGGATCATTAACTGTGAACAGGACAGGGCACATGAGCTCTTTATCAGCGTTTGCACTGAAGGCATTCAGATATATGCTTTGAAAAGCATGAGTGAGTCGCCTTATAATTTTACAACGTCGCCCTTTAAGCCTATCAGTACGGTCGACCCAAAACATGGCGTCCTGTGCAAGAGCGGCCCGGATGACGTCAGTTCCCGAAACTGCGGAAATACGGTGCGTGACAGCAAGAGCCTCTTTGCAGATAAGGGAAGAGCGGCCTCGTACCAAAAGGACGCACTTGCCCGGAATCCGGCGCCGGAGGATGCATACGGACCCTGCTATCTTGTTACCTACAACTCTACCGGTAGAAACAGGCAGAGTGTTGGTGATACCGGTCTTTTTGTCAGATACTAGGTATTCAAAACGTTTAGACGGCCGGAGAGTGGGTAGGTGTAGTAAGGCTGGCCGAGACAGCTTTGTGAGACGGCCTCGATTCATCCTTGCCAATAAGCTAAGTTCTTTAACATTTGTTTTTCTCACAGCGGGTTACTGGGCCTGGAGACTATTACGCGATCAATTAAGTCTCTTTGTTGTCGAAAATATTCTTATTAGGGTTGACTACCTTGCCGCTGATGTGATATCTGCCCTGATGAATCAGGCTCGTTTCAATACTACAAGTGAGCTCGTGCGACCAGGTAAGCCGGTGAGGGCAGTTCGGAAAGGAGGATCCGTGTTCGTTCCAGGTGAGATTTACAAACGGCGTGATCTTCATGAACTCTTTGGCGGCCAGCGGCAGGGTGGAATAAGCACCCCTTCCGGGCAACCCTCTATTATGCTCTTCACCGGGGACCAGGGGCAGCAGTACGGTTATCAGGCTGGGTGGTCCGAAGAGGAGGTTTATCTTTACACCGGTGTAGGTAAGAGAGGTGACATGTCCTTTGACCGGGGAAACGCAGCAATCCTTGAGCATGCGGCGAACGGCAAGGATATTTATCTCTTTGAGAATGACGGCAATGGTTACGTGCGATATGTGGGGGAAATGGTCTGCACCGGGTTTCGTGAGGTTCGTGGTCCGGATGTTGATGGTAATGAGCGCCGCGTAATCGTTTTCGAGCTCGTATCCGGCGATTCGTTAAATCAATCGTTTGAGCGGGATGATGAATATGAAAAGATGTGGCGTGAATCCATCGGGAAACTGAGAAAACGGGCGACTGCATCGTACGTTTCCAAAAAAAGCCCTTCGGAGAGAAGAGCGCTCGCGAACTCGAGGGGTAAGGCCATAAGGGCCTATGTTTTGCGAAGGGCTAATGGTGTGTGCGAAGGTTGCGAAAAGAACAGCTCTTTCAAAACGAGCTCCGGCCGGCCCTACCTTGAGCCCCATCACATACGCCGTGAGTGTGATGGCGGTCCCGATGACCCTTTCTGGGTTATCGGCCTCTGTCCGAGCTGTCATAGACGAGCGCATCATAGCGAAGACAAATCTGAATTCAATCAGAGGCTTGAGCAAATCGTTGAAAGAAAGGAAAAGCGAAGGGCAAGGGGTCAAAGGAGTGAAGATCATCGGTTGTCTGAAACGGACCGAAGGACCGGAATTGAGCGGAGGAGCGGAACAGATCAACGGAGCGGAAGAGACAGAAGGGAAAGGAGAAGAAAGGGTTTACCCACCTCTTCAAAGAACCTTACTCAGATCAAGGGCATCCGGTCGTCCCGCAACTGACCCAAAACCTTTGTTTGTTGCCGAAACCTGCATCCCTTTGCGAGGATCAGGCAGTCTTGTCAGATTAGCACGGTCCGCAAATAGGTCGGCCTTTATTCCGGGCTGTCCACCCCTCTCGATTCCTTGACCAACCTCTCTGTAAAGGTTTTCCTCGTTTTTTTCTACGGAATATTTTCGGGACTCATCGCCTTGCCCGAAAGGAGTCTCTCCTGAACAGTTCGATACACTACATCATCGTACCGCTGTAACTCCTTGGGTCTCCTTTGAAGAGAGGCGATCGGGATCTTGAGCCTGGGGTTGTCTTTCAGTAATGCCCTGTGCCGAGGTAGGAATGACCAATAGAGATTGGTGAACGGGCAATCGGTTCTTGGTTTGAATTGACAGTGATTGCAATAATCGCTCATCCTATTGATATAGGCTGCACCGGAAACATAGGGCTTGGTGGTCATGAGTTCGCCCACGGCATAGGTTCCCATTCCCAGAACGTTGGGTTCTACCACCCAATCGTATGCATCGGTATATGCCGCCCAGAACCAATCAGTGAACTCACGGGGAGAAACATCCAGCAGCCTGGACAGGTTGGAGAGCGCCATGAGCTTGGTGATATGGTGATTATAGCCTTATTCCGAGGGCCATTTGGAGGCGACAAACGGCTTTGGGTTTGATATGATATTCGTTAGAGATACTGTAGGAAGAATCCCAGAGTAATCATGAGGTTTGCTTACAGGATGAATCCCCATCGAATAAGGCTGCTCAAGGAGGCTGAGGAGGGACCCGGTCCGCTGGTGTATTGGATGAGTCGTGATCAGCGGACACGAGATAACTGGGCGCTTCTCTTTGCCCAGAAAAAGGCCCTTGAGGAAAGGCAGCCTTTAGTGGTCGCTTTTTGTCTGGTGCCGGCCTTCTTGAATGCTACCGCGCGGCAGTACCATTTTATGCTCAAGGGATTGCAAGAGGTTGAAAAGGATTTACGGGAAAAGGGGATTCCGTTCTGCCTGCTCAGTGGCTTGCCGGAACGGCAGCTTCCTCTTTTTGTGAGGGAGCATAGCGTAGGGGCATTGGTAACCGATTTCGACCCCCTTAGGATTAAGAGAGCATGGAAGAAGGGTGTGGCCGGTAACTGTCAGATCCCCATTTACGAAGTAGACGCCCATAATATCGTGCCGTGCTGGAAGGCGTCGCCGAAACAGGAATTTGCTGCGCGCACATTCAGGCCCAAGATCAGCCGTCTGTTGCCGGATTTCCTGCAAGTATTTCCCGACCTGGAAAGGCATGCATTTCACTGGAAAGGGAAGGTCAGCCCAATAGACTGGCGTATCGTTGAAAGGTCCCTTAAGGTAGATGATAGCGTGGCCGAGGTGAACTGGATCAAGCCGGGTGAGGGTGCGGCTCAAAGAGCCTTGAAGAAGTTTCTGCGTGAGGGGCTGAGATCGTATGATGAAGCGAGGAATGACCCGACCGTGGACGGCCAGTCAACCCTATCTCCTTACCTGCATTTTGGGCACATCTCAGCTCAACGAGTGGCCCTTGAGGTTCGGGAATCGAACGTGGACGGAAAATCGAGAGATGCCTTTCTCGAAGAGCTGATCGTGAGACGTGAGCTTTCGGATAATTTTTGTTTCTACAACGGAGATTACGATCGTTTTGAGGGATTCCCGTCGTGGGCCCAGACTACCCTAAAAGAACATCTACGAGATAGGAGGGAGTACCGTTACTCCCTCGAGCAGTTCGAATCCGCTGGGACGCACGATGAGCTCTGGAATGCGGCACAAATGGAGATGGCAAAAACCGGTAAGATGCACGGCTATATGAGGATGTACTGGGCAAAAAAGATCCTGGAATGGACCGAGAGCCCTGAAGAGGCCTTGAAGATAGCCATGTTTCTTAACGACAAGTACGAACTCGACGGGAGAGACCCGAATGGATACGTCGGGTGTGCATGGTCGATTGGTGGTGTTCACGACCGAGCCTGGTTTAAGAGGCCGGTATTCGGAAAAATAAGGTATATGAGTTACAACGGATGTAGATCGAAATTTGACGTTGACTCATATGTTCAAAAGTCTGGCCGTCTTTAAACGGGGGTGGTGACCATGAGCAAGAAAGACAGGAAGGTAGTGTTAATAGCCCAGTGTCTGGTAAATCCATACTGCAGGGTTCACCTGCTCGGCCAAAACTTTCCCCTTTCTCACGAGCTGATGGATTACCTCATGAGTAAGAGGGTAGGGGTCATTCAGTATCCCTGCCCGGAAACCACGGCCATGGGCCTCATGCGCAATCCACAGGGGCGCCAGCAGTACGACAGCATTTTTTTCAGAGAACACTGCAAGGAACTCCTCAAGATACCCATGCTTATGGTGAGGGAGTTCATCAAGAACAAATACCGTCTTACCTGCTACATTGGCCTCGAAAACAGCCCCACCTGCGGGATCCACTGGGGTAAGCACAAGGTCAACCGGTATCAGACTGAATCGCCGGTACCGGTCGAGAGCACAGACCCTGATGACCCGATTCTCATGGGTATCATGGCGGAAATCCTATCCGAAGAGCTGTCGCAGGAGAACGTAAAGGTCCCCTTTCTGGAATTTCCTACCAAGGAACCACCGGGGTCGGAGAAAAGGGAGCGGTTTTGGGAAGACCTCAGAAGAACAGTAGAACCGCACGCATTCAGCCAGACAGGAGAGTATCAAGAAGACTAGTGCCCTGCATCAGGACTTACCTCGGCAGATATAGCTTGAGGCATCCATAGATCAGGGGATCGGCAGAGGGATAATCAGTCCCGCAACATATGATGTGGCATCTGAGATAATCAAGGGTTCAGAGCGTCGGCGTCCAGGCAGCCTCTGGGTGCTCGCAGTACCAATGAAACATCGCAACGTCCTCTACTTCGAACAGATACGTGCATTCCAGCAGAGAGTCTACCGTCACTACAGGCAATATGGGCGGGACCTACCATGGAGGAAGACGAGCGATCCTTACAGGATCCTTATATCTGAGATCATGCTCCAGCAGACCCAGGTGAGCCGAGTTATCGAGAAATATGAACTCCTTATACGCACCTTTCCGAATATTGAATCCTTGGCTCAAGCTCCGCTACGCGAAATCCTGAGTGTATGGCAGGGACTCGGCTATAATCGTCGAGCCCTTGTGCTTAAAAGACTGGCCGATGTGGTAGTCAGTCGATTTGACAGCAAGATCCCTGCAAACGTAGAGAGTCTTACGAAATTGCCGGGCATTGGTGAGGCTACTGCCAGTGCTATCTGCGCCTTTGCGTTCAATCAGCCGGTTGTTTTTGCAGAAACCAATATACGATCGGTATTCATACACCATTTCTTCCCAGAAGAGACCAGCATCAGAGATGCCGAGGTTCTTCCCCTTGTTTCTCAAACGCTAGACTCACGAAACCCGCGGAAATGGTATTGGGCGTTGATGGATTACGGGGCAGCCCTCAAGAAGAATATGGTTAACCCGGGCAGAAGCAGCGCGCATTATCAGAAACAGAGTCCCTTTGAGGGCTCGAATAGACAGATCAGAGGGAGGATCCTCCAGACCCTGGTGAAAAATTCCAGGATATCGGAAGAAGAACTAATTGAGAAACTCCCCTTCGAACGAGCAGCAGTGCGGAGGAATCTGAGGCAGCTGGTGAGAGAAGGGTTCCTGACAAAGCGGGGAGCATATGTAACCGTGGCGTAGGGGATGGCCCCATGAAGATTCTGACAGGATCGAGAAACCCGGTGAAGGTCGAGGCGGTGAGGGAGGCATTTTCTCATTACTTCGATGACATAACGGTGGTCGGTATTCCCGTGCAATCGAATATAGCTGGTCAGCCCTAAGTTGCGTGCTACAACCGGAGGAGTTGGTCTAACGAGCATGAAAAAAGGGAGTTGATTACAGCAGCATAGGTGCGTTTCCCTTCAAATAGCTTCAATAGTGGAAGGTGGCTTTTTCGTTATGTTGTAGGTTACACTCACGACGCCGGGGACCTCTGTGGTGATTCGTTCCGCCAACCGATCCAGAATATCGTAAGAAACCCTGGTGGGCGATCCGATTTTTGCGTCAGCGCTTTCCCAGCATCGGACTTCTATTTGAAAGCCGTAGTCCCGCTTGCCGTCTCTTATGCCAGTAACCCTATCCTCGTGAAGGATAGCCAGGTACTGAAATGCCCTGCTGTGAGAGAGTTCTTCCTCGACAATCGAGGTGGCGCTTCTTACCAGTGTAACCCTTTCAGGTGTAACCTCCCCGATTACCCTGGCAGCAAGT
This sequence comes from Desulfatiglandales bacterium, assembly GCA_035527895.1. Lineage (GTDB taxonomy): Bacteria > Desulfobacterota > DSM-4660 > Desulfatiglandales > B25-G16 > JADFWK01. The sequence goes on along the minus strand of DATKZQ010000104.1, from coordinate 37,169 downwards.
GCTGGACCGGGAAAGGGAGGTCGGTTATAGATTTCCTCCGGTAACCCCAATGACTGGGCCAGCTTTCTGATTGCCGATTTTCGGAGTTGAATCAATGGTTCAATGACCCGGTAGCCATACCTTTCCTCAGGGTCAATACCGAGCTGTTCAAGGATATTGTGCTGGCGTTTGATCCCTGCAACGGTTTCTTCAATATCCGTAAAATTCGTACCCTGAAGAAGATAGCGTGCGCCGGTGTCACGTACCAGTTTTCCAAACACGTCTTTGTAGAATGAGCGGGTGATGGCTTCCCGCTTCTTTTCCGGGTCTGTTTGGCCCTTGAGGGCATCGAAAAAGGTCTTTTGTGCATCGATCAGTTCAACTGGTACCCCTAAGTCTTTAAACAAAGACACGATATGCTCGGGTTCCTTCTCCCGCATTAGACCGGTATCAATGAAATAGGTCTTGAGCCTGTCCCCCAAAGTCCGATGACAGAGCATGGTAACGACTGCCGAATCAACACCGCCGGAAAGGGCGTTGATAGATATGCCCTCATCGACTATAGAAGAAATCTCCTGACCCTTTTCCGAAATGAATTTCTCAGTATTTAATTCGTCTAAAGTGATCTCCTTGATCTCCATAGTGCCTCCTTTATGGACTTTTCGGTTATTACCTTAACTCCGCAAAACAGCGATGCGCATTCATTCTGCTTGACTTGGAAGTATTGAGGGATATGGATGTCTTTTTTTGCACTTCATCCTGTTGAATAAGCCTTTTCAAGTACCTATGGACCGATAACAAGCTCTTATTCACCAGGGCGGGCTGGGCAGGTGCTTTGAGCCTGCCCTTTCCCTTTACCCGCCTATCAGGCGGGATGAGCGAGCATAACAGCATGGGCTTCTTCGGTGTCAAAAAAAGACATCCATATCCCTCGGGACAGCGTAGTTGCGGAGCTAAAGCAATAATCGATCAGCTTTTTCATATTGTAGCTTACAAAACTGAAAGCCAACCGTAGTATTTAAAGATCAATGAGCTCGGAGAGAAGAAAAGGATCTCCTGGATCCGAAGGTATCACGTGGAACTCTGTTTATCCGAGGTTTGACTGTTTGAATCGCTTTTGCCTATGACATCCCGCAGGTGCCACAGCTCGTGGAGCTACAAGAACCACATGACGATCCGTGTGAACTCGTGAACTCCCCGCTGCTCTTGTGCGAGAAGGCGGAAAGGAGCTTCTTGATGTTATTGCCCCGACATGTAGGGCATGATATGTCCTGGTCGCCTACGACCAGCACTTCAAAGTCATTGTCGCACTCGATACAGTGGTATTCGAATATAGGCATGTGATGGCTCCCTCATGTGTTGAATTCTATTTATTAAACTATAAGGCCTCATGCGCTCTTTGTCGAGGCAAGTCCGGCATTTTGTAAGGGTGAAACGCTTTTCCCTGGCATAACTCATAGGCGCAGGGTGTTCCTCAGCATCTGGTTACGGCATATCAAATATCTTACCAGGATTCAGTATCCCGTTTGGATCGAAAGCCCTCTTGATTCTGCTCATAAGTTCCAGACTTGCTTGAGGTAGCTCCATACCGATGAAGGGTTTCTTGCTTATCCCAATTCCGTGCTCACCGGAGATGGTGCCTTTCATGGAAATGACGAGTGTCAGGATCTCTAGTAAGGCCCTATTTGCCCTTGCCGTTTCGCCGTTGTCATCTCGGTCATACATGATATTTACATGGATATTTCCGTCGCCTGCATGCCCAAATGACGGTATGGGTAAGCCGTGTGTGCGTCCGATATCTGCAACGCGCGAGAGAAAATCGGCGAGACGGCTTCTAGGGACAACCACATCTTGGTTTATTTTATGAGGTTTTAGCCTTGAGAGAGACGTCGATAGATTCCTTCGTGCCTTCCAGAGATTGTCTATCTCCTGATCATCTCTTGCCAGGTGAAATTGAATAGATCCCATCCTTTTACAGAGAGCCTCAACCGTTACCGTATCTTCATCTATGCGGAGCTGATCACCGTCCAGTTCAATTAAGAGGATGGTAGCCCCACCTTTTGGCAGCTCTATGTCCAGTTGGTCTCTCACACACTCGACGGATAGGCTATCCATAAACTCGATGGTTGTTGGGATGATCTTTTCCCTTATGATCTCCGACACACACTGCGCTGAAGATCGTATGTCGGGAAACACGACGAGCATGGTTTTTTCCATCTGAGGTTTCGGGATAAGCCTCAGAGTAATCTCTGTAATGACGGCCAGAGTACCTTCTGAGCCGACAAGAAGCCGGGTAAGATCATAGCCCACAACGCCTTTGGCGGTTTCCACTCCGGTGGTCAGGATCTCACCGGTGGGGAGCACTACATTCAGGGCCAAAACATAGTCTCTGGTTACCCCGTACTTAATAGCCCTCGGCCCGCCGGCACACTCGGCTACGTTACCTCCAATGGTTGAGACATCTAAACTCGCAGGATCGGGTGGATAGAGCAACCCCCGTTTTTCTACTTCCTCCTGCAATTGCAAGGTTATTACGCCCGGCTCCGCCTTTGCTATCAAATTGTCCTCATCGATCAAGAGAATCCGGTTCATCCTATTCATTGCGAGAACCAGCCCGCCTCTGACGGCCAATGCGCCGCCGCTCATACCGCTTCCAGCTCCCCGTGGTATGACCGGAAAAAGCTCCTTGTTTGCGAGCTTCAAGATCTGGGATATCTGATTCGCATCTTGAGGGAAGACCACGGCATCAGGCATAAACTCCTGCTGGGTACCGTCATGGGAAAAGGGGAGCAGCCCCTCTTTCGTGGTAAGGATATTGTTCTCGCCAACAATGTTGGCGAGGGTTGTGATAACTGATGTGGGGATCATGAATCACATGAGGATCGGTTATCCAGGGATCTTTTCAAGGTCATGCTGTCGATATATTTGAGGTCCCCACCCAAAGGTATGCCAAAAGCGATTCTGGAAATTGCCATATCTTTGCCCCTCAAGAGATCGGTGAGATAAGAAGCCGTGGCTTCTCCTTCCACGGTGGGATTAAGGGCCAGGATGATCTCTTTGATATTCTCCCTCTTAAGGCGTGACATAAGCTCAGAGACCCGTAAATCCTCAACCCCAATTCCGTCTAACGGGGACAGAACCCCCTGGAGTATATGATATCTGCCCTGGAAGGCTCCCGATTTCTCGATAGCGAGCTGGTCGCCCGGTCCTTCAACAACGCACAGCATCCCATTTTCACGCCTCTGATCAGTGCAGATCGGACAGGGATCCGTATCAGCAAGATTGAAACAGACAGAACAGAACCGGATCTTTTCTTTTACATCCAAAAGGCTTTGGGCCAGGCCCTCTGCCAGTTCTTCCGGACTCCTCAGTACATGGAGCGCCAATCTCTCTGCCGATTTCTTCCCAATGCCGGGCAGTTTGCTAAGTTGTTCAATTAATCGTCCGAGTGACGGTGGATATACTCCCATAATCCTTATTCTCAAATGATACCTGGTATCTTAACACCACCGGTCAACTGACTCATCTCTTCGGTCACCATCTGTTTCGCCTGATATAATGCATCGTTGATCGCCGCCAAGACAAGGTCTTCTAACATTTCAACGTCATTAGCATCTACTACCTCAGGATCAATCTTTATGGAAACGATCTCCTGTTTGCCGTTTGCCACAACTGCAACCATTCCGCCTCCAGAGGAGGCTTCAACCGTTTTTTCGCCGAGTTCTTCTTGGAGCTTGGCCATCTTCTGCTGAAGCTCTTGGGCCTTTTTAAGCAGATTGCCCATATTAGGCATACCTTTCATCAACTTGACCTCCTTGTATTATTCCCATGACTTGTAAAGGAAAATCCGGCGTAGCACCCGTTGAGGGGTGTTATGGTATGGAACAAATCTGACGAATCGGGGAGTTCCTTAAATGCCATTACTGATGCGCTCGGCTTCTGGGGAAGAGAAGGCGGCCCCTTTCTGCCGCAACCGAGCACTATCACGAGGGACAGTGCGGAAACAAGAAGCCTTAACAACTTCCCACGATTCATGACTGCAACTCTTCCTTGGCCCTCTTGAGTGCCTTTCTCACCGTCTCTGATCCGGTTCCCCCATATATGTTCCTCCGCTCGATACACGAAATCGGATCCAACCATCCATAAATATCATCCTCGATGAGAGGGCTGAAGCGTTTCATTTCGGGGAGTTCCACTTGATGAAGTTCCTTGTTCTTCTTTTGAGCGGCGAGAATAATCTCACGATCAAGGTGATGAGCCTTTAACCAGGAAGGAATGACTGATGTGTCTAATCCGCCTGAATATGCTAATATAATCTCTTTTACCTCTTGAGTCATTCTGTCTCTCTTCGCATGAAAACCTCTAGTTCAGGAGCGTTTGATAGGTTTGCCTGAGACGAATCACCTCTAAGCCGATCGCTACCTGTTGTCATCGCAGTTTTTACTGGCGTAGCCGAGATGGATTCTGTGGTTTCCCCGGGGTTTTACTTTTTGGATAACCAATCCTCTTCTGGAAAATGGAGCAATACCCTAGTTGATGGGATATCCTAAGGTCATGGGTGCCTTTTTCATTTGACTGTTTCCTTGAATACTACATCCAGGCAATCGATCAGGGAATCGATCTCTTCCTTTCCTATGATCAAGGGTGGAACAAACCGAAGCACCTTTTCCTGAACGCAGTTTATCAAGAAACCCCTTTGCATGCACGCGGTGACCACAGGAGCACCCCCCGTGTTCAATTCCAACGCAAGAATAAGGCCTAACCCTCTGACATCCTTGACAATAGTATATTTCTGCTGAAGGCCCATAAGCCTTTGTTTGAAGTAGTCTCCCACGAGCCTGGCATTTTCAATCCAGCCATCATCCAAAAGACTCCTTAAAACTGCCAGTGCACCTGCTGTCACGAGAGGGGTACCTCCAAAGGTGGTTGCATGACTTCCCGGGCCAAATGCATCTTTCAACCCTTCTCGGGCCAGCATTGCACCGATAGGCATACCATTACCCAATGCCTTGGCCAGGGTTATGATATCAGGGGTTATTCCAAAATGTTCATATGCGAAGAGCTTGCCGGTCCTTCCCATGCCAACTTGGATTTCATCTAGTATCAGGAGGATATCGCGCTCTCTGCAGATTTCGCTGAGCTTTTTTAGATACTCGGTGTCAGGCATAACAACACCGCCTTCACCCTGAATTGGTTCTAACATGACAGCACAGGCTGACGTGTCAAGGGAGGATTCCAAGCTCTGAAGATCATTAAAAGGGACATGCCTGAACCCCTCAAGGAGGGGCTCAAATCCTGCTCTAATCTTTTCTTGACCGGTAGCGGACAGTGTTGCCATGGTCCGGCCGTGGAATGAATTCTCCATGGTTATGATGACGTGTCTATTCGGCCCGAACCTTTCCTTTGAGTATCGGCGAGCCAACTTAATGGCTGCCTCGTTGGCCTCAGCGCCGCTGTTACAGAAAAACACCCGGTCTGCAAACGAATTTTCGGTCAAAACTCGGGCAAGCTCTGTTTGGGGCTGGGTGTAAAACAGGTTGGACACGTGGACGAGCTTTTGCGACTGCTCGTATAGGGCCCTACTCAGTATTGGTGAGCTATGCCCCAGTGAACAGACAGCGATTCCCGCAACGAAATCCAAATACTCCTTTCCGCCCTCATCCCATACACGGCAGCCGTCGCCCCTCACCAGGGTAATGGGGTAACGTCGGTATGTCGGGAATATATATTTTTCTGCTCCGTCGATTGTGCTCACATGAGAAGTCATAGTACCTCGCTAAGAACTAATAATCTCTGTACCCACGCCCTCATCTGTAAAGATCTCCAGCAGGAGAGCGTGCTCCTTTCTGCCGTCGATAATATGGACTTTTTCCACCCCGCCCTTCAAAGCTTCAATGCAGCATTGCAGTTTTGGTATCATGCCCTCCTTGATAACGCCCCGGGCAGTCATGCGCTCGGCATCTTGTATGGTGAGACTGCTGACGAGATTATCATGATCATCGAGAACACCCTCAATGTCTGTAAGCAGGATGAGCTTTCTGGCCTTGAGAGATGACGCAATATGACCGGCCACGAGGTCGGCATTTATGTTGTACGTCTCATTGTCTTTGCCTACACCAACAGGGGCAATGATTGGAATAAACTGGTTTTCGATGAGGGTCGTGATTATGCGAGTATTAACGGAAACCACTTCGCCTACCAGGCCAATATCCATTATCTCCGGGGGGTCATCGGCTTTCGCCCCTGCACCAGACTGAAGCTTGAGTTTTTTCGCGACAATGAGATTGCCGTCTTTGCCTGAGAGACCGACTGCCTGTCCGCCGTGTTGGTTAATGGTGGATACAATCTCCTTATTCACCTTGCCGGCAAGAACCATTTCAACTACATCCATAGTCTTCTCATCCGTGACCCTATGGCCTGCAACGAAACTCGATTCTATGGAGAGTTTGTGTAAGAGCTCGCCTATCTGCGGTCCGCCGCCGTGGACCACCACCGGCTTGAGGCCGACATATTTCATAAGGGTGATATCTAAGGCAAAGCCTTTCTTGAGTTTGGGGTCTACCATGGCGTGACCGCCGTATTTTATAACCATGATCTGCCCGTTGAATTCCCTTATATAGGGTAGGGCTTCGATCAGAATTCTCGCTCTGTCCATTCCACTATTCATCGAAGGGTTGTCCCGCTAGAGGATGTATCTGCTTAAGTTTCTGTCTTCCAATATCTCACTTAGTTTGTCTCGCACATAGTCTTTGTCGATGGTTATCTCTTTTTCCTCCGTGTCTGATGCGTTGAAAGAGATATCGTCAAGGAGCGCTTCCATTATCGTATGAAGACGGCGGGCACCGATGTTTTCCATGCTCTCATTGGCTGTGTAAGCCATTTTTGCTATCTCTGAGATCGCTGATTCAGCGAAGTTCAGCTTTACTCCCTCGGTCTGTAGCAAGGCTATATATTGAATAATCAAGGCATTTTGAGGTTCTGTCAATATCCTCACGAAATCCTCTTGTGTCAGGGGGTTAAGCTCCACCCTGATGGGAAAACGACCCTGGAGTTCAGGCAAAAGGTCGGATGGCTTGCTTCCGTGGAAAGCCCCGGAAGCAATAAACAAGACATGATCCGTTTTTACCATGCCGTATTTGGTGAGGACTGTAGAACCCTCCACGATGGGGAGCAGATCCCTTTGTACTCCTTCCCTTGACACATCAGGGCCAGATGTTGAATCACTGCCGACTATTTTATCCAGTTCGTCCAGGAAGATGATTCCATTCTGCTCTGTTCTGCGGATCGCCTTTTCGACTACCTTGTCAAAATCAATGAGCTTCTGCGATTCTTGCTGGGTCAATATATCGATCGCTTCTTTTACCTTTACCCTCCTTTTCTTGGTCTTGGTGGGCAGAATTTGCCCGAAGATCTCCTTTACATTCATATCCAGGTCTTCCAGCCCGGCACCAGAGAATATCTCTATGAGCGGGAATGATTTGTCAGCCACTTCGAGTTCTACATACCGTTCATCCAGTTTGCCATTTCTTAATAGTCGCCTTAGTTTCTCGCGAGTCGAGTTAGCATCGGTGGGTTCGCTTCTAACCACCTCCAGCATGCCTTCTCTTTTTTCCTCCGAATCCTTTTCAATCTCTTTTTTCGGTTTAGGAAGAAGGATGTCGAGAAGCTTATCCTCTGCTGATTCCATTGCTTTGGTTTTTACCTTTTCTTGTTCTTCTTGCTTGGCCATATTAACACCAAGCTCGATTAAGTCCCTGATCATGCTCTCAACATCTCTTCCCACATAGCCAATCTCGGTAAACTTGGATGCCTCCACCTTTATGAAGGGTGAATTGGCTAATCGTGCGAGGCGTCTGGCAATCTCAGTTTTCCCCACTCCTGTCGGGCCTATCATGATGATATTCTTAGGCGCTATCTCATCTCTGAGCTCCTGCGGCACCTGTTGCCTGCGCCACCTGTTTCTGAGTGCGATAGCCACCGAGCGTTTTGCATTGTCCTGGCCAACTATATACCGGTCAAGCTCTGAGACGATTTCTCTCGGGGTCATGACCTGCATCTTATGCTCTTCTATGTCCCCCATTTCCATTGAGACTCCTTTTTAAGATTGAGGGGTAGGGATCGAGTCAAATCGAGGCGCTACCGCTGACTTTCTGTCGGACTTGGTAGGAATTTGATTTCAAATTCCTCATTGGTATAGAGGCAGATCGAAGCCGCGATCTTCATTGATTCAAGTGCAATGCTCTTTGCATCCAAATCCGAATGGGCAAGGAGTGCTCGGGCGGCAGCTAAGGCATAAGGGCCTCCGGAACCTATGGCAGCCACCTCTTCATCAGGCTCTATCACGTCTCCATTGCCCGACAATATCAGGGTATGCTCTTGGTCCATAGCAAGAAGCAAGGCTTCCAATCTACGGAGAATCTTATCCGTCCGCCAGTCTTTAGCCAGCTCCACTGAAGCTCGAGGAAGATTTCCGTTGTATTTTTCCAGTTTTCCCTCGAGTTTTTCAAAAAGAGCAAAGGCGTCTGCTGTTGCACCGGCAAAACCTATCAAGACCTGGTCATTGTACATAAATCTGAGTTTTTTGGCCTTTTGCTTGATGATGGTATTTTCCAGGGTGACCTGCCCATCGGCGGCCATAACACCCTGCCCATCTTTCCTGATCGAAAGGATCGTGGTTGCCCTGAACCTTTGGTTCGAGATGTCTGTCAAGGTACCTGGTGTGGCCAAGCGATTTCCTCCTGCAGAATTAAGGCATTTAGCTTCTTGGATGAGATTTATCGTAAACTTCCATGAGCTTGTCTATACTCACATGCGTGTATTTCTGGGTACTCGAGAGGCTTGCATGCCCCAACAGCTCCTGGATTGATCTCAGGTCTGCACCGCCGTCCAGGAGATGAGTCGCAAAGGTGTGGCGTATGGAATGAGGGCTAATTTCCATCGTAATTCCGCATTCTCTCGAGTATCTTTTTACCATCCTATGCACGTTGCGAGCAGAAAGCCTGCCGCCCCTATAGTTGAGAAAAAGGGGTCCCGTATTCTTAAGGTATCCCGTCTTCTTTCTGATTTTGTCTGTATGCTCCAGATACTCTCTGATAGCAGCGACGGCCTTTCTGCCGATGGGTAAAAGTCTCTCTTTTCCACCTTTGCCTGAAACTCGCACAAGCCGAGCGTTAAGATCTAGCTTCTCAACGCCTAAACCGACTAGTTCGCCAACCCGAAGACCCGACGAATATAAAAGCTCCAATATGGCCAGATCCCTCATTCCCAACGCCTTGTCCCTATCTGGCTGTTCCAAAAGGGCAAACATATCGTCTATCGTGAGATACGTCGGGATATAGTGCTCCTGTTTGGGAGTGAATATCTCCGCGGCAGGATTCAGCTGAATAAATCCCCTCAACTCCAGATACTTAAAAAACGATTTAAGCGCCGAAAGCTTCCGGGCTATAGTAGTTCGCCGGCACCTGTTAAATAGCTCTCCCAGGTATGATCTAACGAGCGCATAATCTGGGAGGGCAATCCCTTGGTCGCACTCGCTTGTGGCCTTCTTGGCTGCGATAAATCTGCTGAATTGTCTGAGGTCACTTTCATAATTTCTCAGAGTGTGTTCTGAATATCCTTTTTCCGTTTTAATGTAAGTGATAAAAGCGGAGATGTAACTATCCATTTTATCTCATCATGGTTGCCGACGACGACAAAATCAAGCTAACGATTTCAAAGATTTTATTTTTAGCACATTTCCTGATATAAGCAATAAAAAATTGCTCCCTCCGCCCATCTCAGGACCCCCGATATCTCGGCACTCACCGCTCGGTGAGCTCATCAAGCACTATGCCGTTCGGGGTTTAGGAGGCGGTGAGGGAAAAACCACACCGCGTACTGGTTTTCGGATGACAACTACTTCGTGGGTATGGGTTGGGTCACCTTTTCCGGATGTGTGACGGTGTCTCGGGAAATTCGCGCACGAGAAACGCCGTTAGGACCAACCAGGAAAGCGGTCAAAATAGGATATAGGCAAAGGCCAAGAGCGGGCACGTCTATTCGCGCCATGCGGAAGACCAACGCGATTGGTGTGTCAGGCAAGCTTTTCAATTGCCTTTTTGAAGAGCTTGTTCAAGGACGCCGTTAGTTCACAGGCCTCTTCCAGAAGGGTTGCTATGTCTTGTAAATTCTCTGCCCCTGCCTTTTCCGACCATTCACGATAAGTCTTTATATGGTCATCATTGTGCTTAATCCAATGTTCCAGGAGCTTTTCCAGTTTTTCCCTTTCCGATAAGCTATCCTGTTCATTGGCACTGCCGTGGTCACGGTGATAGTGGTTCACTGTCAGTTCTCCCAGAAGGGTCCAAGGTCTCTATTCTGTTTCCAACAAGATCCTGTGGTCAACGAGGTTCATCTCCTTGATTCTTGCCTTGATGGTGCGTTGCCCACCGAAAATGTCTTGAAGATAGATATCGTTTCCCTCGGGCCTTAGGATATCGACATTCTCCATGACCAGCGTTTCTTCCCCGCTCTCAATGAGATAAGCATTGGCTTCACACATCTCTTTCCCTCCATTTTTTGGCATTTAAGCGCGGACCTCATAATAAAAAACCAGAAAGGGAAGATACTCTATTACTGGATGAGCCTTTCTGGCTTTCTGCGCCTTTCCGGCATGTTGCAGCTTCTTGCCGCACACCCTTTTTTAATGCATAGGTGCTGTATTGTCAATAAGAAACCAGAATTATGTTTCGGAGAGCAGTTCTGTTTTGTTATCATATCCTCTTGCCGGGACCGTCGTGGACATGACTTTGCCGCACACACGGTTTGCTCATTCCCTTTGTTTTTGTATGCTGTTGACAGAGCCTCATCATGTCTTCCGCATTGGTTGAAGCGATTGAGCAATCGTAGGCCGTCCCAAATAAGGAGGCCACTTCGGTGCAGCATTCATAATATGTCAGAATACGTATTTCAGTGCGGCGACATTTGGACAGGACGGTTATGGGAGAGACATTTCCCAGCCTGGTGCACCGCCAACGGCTTGCGATAAGTTGAGATATGGACAAAGGAAAACAACGGATAGCGCTCATCATTCCCTTAATAGGAGTAGGGAAATGGCCTTAAGGCTTGACAGGTTCTGTAAGCCTGCTCTTCCCCAGGCGAGTTAATTGGGCACACCAGCATGGAGTTCTTATGAATGAAGGGACAATGAGGTGCCGCAGGAACAAAATGGGTCTGGCTTCTCTGGCGAAGAGCCCTATGTTCGAATCGCTGCAGTCACGTGACTTTCGGTGGTTATGGCTCGGCTCGTTCGCTAACTTCATGGCCATGGGCATGCAGATGATGGCACGGGGCTGGCTCGTGTTACGGCTCTCAAATGACTCGCCGTTGGCTTTGGCCTTGGTCATGATAGCCTTTTCTGTTCCCATGACATTTGTGTCCTTAATCGGTGGGGCCTTGGCCGATCGGATGTCGCGAAAGCACATTATCATGTTCAGCCAGGGCGGTAATGCACTCATGACCGCTCTTTTGGCCACGCTGGACCTTACAGGACTAATCCAATTCTGGCATCTCATCTTCATAGGCGCGGCCAATGGTTCCTTGATGGCGCTCAACATGCCGAGTCGACAGGCATTGATCTCTGATTTGGTACCTCCGGAGAAACTCATGAACGCCATCTCTCTCAACAACTCGGGGACCAACATAACGCGCGTGATCGGCCCCGCATTGGCAGGCTTGCTGATCATTTATATTGAAACGGCGGGGGTTTTTTACCTTATCGCGGTTTCCTACATATTCTCGCTCCTGTCCGTGGCGATGATCCACGGGGATCGGAGACCAGCGAGTAAACCGGGCAAGAAGATGACCGGCGAGATCCGTGAGGGACTAAGATATGCCACAGGAGACCCTGACCTTCGAGGGCTTATTATTACACTCTTCATGCCGGTATTCTTTGGGTTTTCCTTTCTCACACTGCTGCCTGCCTGGGCACGGGAGGCGCTGGATGTGCATTCCGGCGGCCTGGGGATGTTGATGATGGTTATGGGGATCGGGGCATTGATTGGGACCCTGATGCTGGCTGCTATGGGTAATTTCCAGAGGCGCGGAATCTGGCTTCTGATCAACGGTCTGTTGTGGGGTTGTGGGCTGGCCATATTTTCACAGGCCACCACTTATGCGGTGGCATTGCCTTTCCTCTCGCTGATCGGACTTCTGTCGGCGGTTTTCATGTCTTTAAACATGACGCTCATGCAGATATACTCGGCAACCGAGATGCGGGGGAGGATTATGAGCATTGCTATGATGACATTTGGTGCAATGCCCCTGAGTGCTGTACCCTTCGGAGCCATCGCCGAGCACATAGGTACGCCAAATGCCCTTTTTTTGAGCGGCTCGATGTTAGTGGTCTTTACGATCGTGTTTGCCCTTGCTTACCCAAGATTCCGAAAGATAGATTGAGTTACAAGCTTTTAAATGAAACGTTGCCTTTTTTGCAGGGAGGGACCGAGCACCAAGCCTTTTTTTTGCCCCGGAAAATGGAGGAGCAAGACGGATGGTATCTTTTGGCGTGCTTTGTAGGCAGGCGAGGCGCTGGCAGCGGGCGTTTATAAGCGCTTCAAGGAGCGCTAATGAGGCGGCGGGCATGAAACCCGCCCCTGTTGCTTTCGAATATCTCTGATTTGGCCAGGATCTTATGATAGCGTAAACCTTGATCCCACGCTGTTCAGGATAAAGGATGCCGGGAATTCCTGGGAAAAGCGTTCAATAGCCTTCCATCCGGTGCAATGCATGGGCACAATCACCGCCGGCTCCATCTCCTTTAGTTCCCTGATGGTTTCTTCAATAATAGGCTCAAAGAAGGGCCCTGACAGGTGAAATCCTCCGATCACCGCGTGAACTTTCCTGATGCCTGTGATCTTTCGGGCATGAAGAATGGTATTGATGATGCCTGCGTGGGCGCAGCCGGAGAGCACCACCAGGCCTTTTCCTTTGAGATTGAGGACCAGGGATTGGTCGTCGGCAATGGGGTCTTTTACGAGTTTTCCGTTCCTTTCCAGGACGGCATTGGGCAGACCTTTTTCAAACTCCGTAACCCGCTCCACCTCACCGGTTACCGCTACCAGATCATGGGCAAGAAGGGTCGGGGTTTTGCTCACCACGAGCTCAACCTTTCGATCCTGCAGGTCGGCCTTAACAAGCGTGCGAGGAAATTTAAGCTTTCGCCCGTCGTCCAGCCCAAAATACCGGGGCGACACAAAAGCGTCGGGGTGGACCACCAGAGGAATGGGTTTGGCTATTCTGTCGAGCACAGTGGAAAGTGACCCTGTGTGATCCATATGGCCATGGCTCAGGACCAGTGCCTCTACCTCGTCTAAGTTTACTTCCAGAAGCTCGATATTGTGTGGGACGCCGACCGGACTGTGGCCGGTATCAAAGAGCACCGTATGCTTTTCTTTTCCCTGATAAGCCATCACCAACATGGAGAGGCCATGCTCGGCCAGCAGGGTATCGGTTGGCAGATCCAGGCCCTTTGCCAGTGGCGGTCGAGTGACCACATCCGTGCTTCGAAGCAGGACATCCACATAATTGTCCATAAGGGTCAAGATTTCCACACGATTCACTTCCTTCAATTGAACGGGCAAACGGTCTATGAGTTCTCCTCCTTCAAATAGCTGCAATAAACTTATGTGGAAGTTACTCCCTGATGATTCAGAGATGTGCTACAAGCACGAGACAAAGGGGGGCACTTTACTGTCAAGCGTCTTATTTCCTTCGATTTTCCTGCAGGGCCTTTAGCGTTTCCAGAGGTCTTGAACCTCCTGTTCTGTTTTCTCAAGAGAGTTTTCATTATGAATCACAAAATTCGCGTTTCCCACTGTGTTTCAGATAGATGCTGGCGTTTAAACCTTTATACTACAACTGCAATCTATGTCAACTGCCCGGCAGATCGTTACCAATCCTGACAAACAGTCTATACCGGTGAAAGGGGTGAATCTTGATCACCTCGACTTAATCCATTTTCGACGACCAATCGCTGGCCCTCGGTGCCGTCCATGCCGTGTACGATGCCGATTTAGGTTCTCACGCGTTGCAGGGTTAAGGAAATCGGGTGAGCGAACGAGGGCGATTTCCTATGATCCTCCCTGGGAGTCGGTGAGCTGCATCTTACGGTTCTCAACGAGTCGCTCGTTCATATAGTCCGTATCCCCCCCGATCTCCCGTGCCAGATACTCCATTTGCCCGGCACTTATGATATTCTCTTCGGAGAAGAGGTACATGAGGGCCTTTTCGGCCATACAACTCACTCTGAGGGCGTTCATCATGATCGCATTCGGAACTTCGACCTTGATGTACTTATCGACGAAATGGTTGTGAAGCTCTGAGCGTTCCAAATCGTGCTTTAGCAGGCTCAGCTCTTTGAGTAAGGGTTTGACATTTCCCCCGTAGGCCAGTTCCCCGAGTGGTTTTAATATCATAAAGGTGTAATCTTTCCCGGGGAGGTAGTGGTGATAGTCACAGCGTGTTGCATAGTTTGGGATTTTCGGGTCGTTCGTGCGCCTGTCGCCACCCACAATAATGAGGGGATCGAAGTAAAGTGCCGGGCATTCCTTTCCCTCCACCGAGTAGAACCGGTAGGTGTAATAGGAATCAGTGATACAGTCGGGGTGTTCACAGTAGGCGGTCAGGGGAAACACATCTGTTGATTCCTCCATGATGAGCCTGGCCGTCCGGTTAAAGAGGTCTTTACGGAAGTTGAGTATGAGCATGGGAAATATGAAGTTGAGACTTCGCTGCTTTGCATGCTGGGCAATCACATAGGCGATGCGCTCGTCGAAGAACTCAGCCTCGTCGATTATCCATGTGCCAACCGTCGGGTTGCTCTCGAGCACCCCTTCCAGGTCAAAGGAATCCCCGATGCTGGCGATATTGTCCCCTGGGGCCACATAACCACCCCGGTAGGCGATGGAATTAGTCGGGTACTCTTCGAATCTCTTGTCATCGATTCTGGAACGAACATAGAAAACGTTGCGGCGGTCAACCATTCCGCTGGTTGTAATCTCCCGAACCTTTTCGGATTTCTTCATTGCCACCTGTGAGTCACGGTATATGCGGGCAGAGAACTCGGTCTTGCCGGACCCCATGGGACCGATGATGAGGATTCTTCGGTTCGTCTTGGTAAAATCGAAGTGATTGATGGACTGATGAATACGAAGATCGGGAAAACCCAGGCTCTTCATGAAGCTTCGGGTCTGTTCCGTGTTTTCGATGAGCGCCAAAGTCGTTCCTCCCTCCGAGATGGTTCATTATAGTATATAGCAGAGGGATGTCAATACGGGCGATACACATGGGGCAAAGGGAGGCTGATTACGCACAACATAACAAGAACCCGGCACTCGGAAAGTGATAAGAAATTGCTTTGTAGTGGGGCAAGAATGGGAAAGCGTTTGTTTGTCTGTGAAGTTTGGAATGCACCGATTCTGTAGTGGTTAAGGATGTTTTATTCGCCTTTGCCAGAATACCCTGCAGGTGGTCGGAGCGCAGCATAGATTTATCCGCCTTTGGACTTGTCCGCCGGAATCATGGCGGAGATCCCGCCCTGCTGCGCAGCGGGGAGCTTCATCAGCTCCATTGCCTTACCTTCCCGCTTCTTTTGGGAGGTTGATATAGGCCCTGCCCGTATCTATCCAGAAAACCTATCCAGCTCACCGTCAGGGTTATGGAGCCGAAATCCTCCTCTACCTTACCTTTGAGGATATAGGGGCGCATCTCATTCAGCATGTGACAGTATTGGTTATATGCCTTTGGGAAGAACACGGCCTCATAAAGGCCGGTGGTATCCTCAAATGAGACGAATTTCATGGGATCCCCCTCCTTGGTATGGACCGTCTTACCGGTTACCAGCCAACCGATGGTAGTCACTCGCTTTCCCACATAGGCGTGGAGGTCTTCGGCTTTCACATGGTCCAGGCCTCTCAAGAGCTCATCATATCGATCAAGGGGATGGAGGGAGATGAGAAGGCCCAGGGTTTCCAGCTCATGCCTGAGCATGAGGTCTTTGGGGTAGGGGGGGTGTTTGAGGTGGGAAAGAAGGGGAGGTGGGGAGAATAGGCTAGGGGTCTTCTCTTCCTGATATTCCCCGTCGAAAAATCGGAGGGCCTGCCACATCAGGGAGGGCCTGTTTAATCCATGGGCGATGCAGTCGAAGCAGCCCGCCTTGATCAGGACCCTCACATCCTGGAGGTGGAGATGATGAGCAGTTCTGCACAGGAAATCATTAAAGTCGGTAAAGGGACCGTACTTTAAGCGCTCGTGAATGATGAATTCTCGGCCCTCCTGAGGCAGGGCCTTGAGCTGCATGAGGCCGACGCGGATTTCTCTATCCTTGCCGGTATATTTGATTTCACTCTCGTTGATATCGGGAGGAAGGATTATAAGCCCCATCCGTCTCGCTTCCGACAGGTAACCAAAGGTGGAGTAATA
Source organism: Desulfatiglandales bacterium (assembly GCA_035527895.1). GTDB lineage: Bacteria > Desulfobacterota > DSM-4660 > Desulfatiglandales > B25-G16 > JADFWK01. The sequence goes on along the minus strand of DATKZQ010000104.1, from coordinate 20,732 downwards.
GCCCCCGCCGTTGGATATGACCGATGCTATGAACTCGGCCGGATAATGGGCCCTCAGATAGGCTGACTTATAGGCCACCAGGGTATAGCTGGCCGAGTGCGGTTTGCAGAAACTGTAGCCATCAAAGCCCATTATCATCTGCCAGACCTTTTCTATCACCTCCAGGCTGACGCCTCGCTCGCTCGCCCCCCGAACAAACCGGGCATAAAAGTCACGAAGTCTCTTCTCCCTATGCTTTTTGCTGACCACCTTCCTCAGGGTATCTGCCTCTGCAGCATCAAATCCGGCCAAGTGCATGGCTGCCTGGCTCAACTGCTCCTGAAAGACCATGACCCCCAGGGTTTCCTCCAGGACCGGCCTTAAAAGGGGGTGGGGGGCGTCCCATGGCTGGCCATGGAGCCTGGATACCCATACCCTGATGCTCTGATTTGAGGCCGGCCTGATGATAGAAGTGACCACCACGTTGAGATGAAAGTGATCGAGACGCAGGTACTCCTCAAGGGTAAAGCCCGAGCCCACCTTTTTCAGCACCTGCCGTGTAGCAGGGCTCTCAAAATAGAAGACCCCGAAGGTGTCACCCCGGTAAAAGATTTCCACGGTTTTGGGATCATTGATGGGGGCCCAGGTTGCGTAATCGATCCGACGGCCATAATTTTTCTCTACCAGATTCAGGGCATCGCGAATGACGGCAAGGCTGCGGTTTCCCAGGAGATCTATCTTGACGAGGCCTGACTCTTCAACCGAGTCCTTTTCCCACTGGAGCACCTGAACCCCGCTTGCCGAGATCTCCACCGGGCAGTAGCGGCGGACCTCATCGGGCACGATCACCAGGCCGCCGCAATGGACGGAGAGGTGGTTGAAGTGATCCTCCAGCTGGACTGCGGCATGCAGGATTTCATCCCAGGGTTTTGCGAGCTCTATCCCCCTCATCTTGGGGTGAGTGGCCAGTTCCCTCCAGATATTCTTGAGCCGCCAGCCAAAACCGATCTTACCGGTCACAACGCCGATCTCCGTCTCGGTCAGGCCGAATACCTTTGCCACTTCCCTGATGGCAGACCTGGCCCCATAGGTGTTATGGTTGGCGACCATGGCAGTCCCTCGGGTTCCGTATTTGGCAAAAACAGCGTCAATGATCTGATCCCGTTCGTCCCATGCGAAGTCCACATCGATATCCGGGGGATCAATCCGCCCCGGGTTTAAAAAGCGTTCGAAAAAAAGGCGATGTTTTATGGGATCTACATGGGTGATCCCGAGGGCATAGGAGACGATGGAGGCGGCGGCGCTCCCACGACCGCATGATCGAGGAGCCTTTCCGGTAATGCCGGCTACCACCAGAAAGTAATGGGCGAAGTTTTTCTCTTTGATGATTTTCATCTCGTGCTCTATCCGGCCCTTGATCTCCCTGGTAAGTTTTCCATACCGCCACCTGCACCCCTTTATGGTAGCACGGTAGAGCGTCTCATAGGCCTCCCTATCCGTCATGTGTTCGAACCGGGGGAAGATGATGCGGTCGAAATCCCAATCCGTGAGACACTGCTCGGCAACTTCAAGGGTATTACGGATCGCCCGAGGAGCATGGGGAAACTGATCGATCATGGACTGGGGGGCATTCAGAACATTGTGCTCCCGGCAGGTGTCTGTACGCTCCAAACGGGACAGCTTGGTGTTCAGGGCCACAGCCCGAAGAATGCGGTGAAGCGGAAACTGATCTTCCCTGATGAGGTATACCCGATTGGTGGCCAGAGGGGGGATGCCCGTTTTCCGGGAAAAGGCATAGCAGCTCGCCATGTTGTAGCCCGGGGACATCTCCACGAAGAGATCCTCTCTTGAATCTCTTTTAAGGGCCTTGAGGAGCGTGAAGTCGTCGGAGAGGATGATGAGTCCCTCACGGCGCTCCTTCAGGGATGCGATCAGATCGAAATCCTGATGGCATTGGCGGTCCGAGATAATCCGACAGAGGTTGGCATACCCCTCGTGATTTCGGACCAGCAACACGGCCCGGTGCTCATCAACTGTCAACTCACTGCCCACAATGGGCTGGATACCTGTTTCTTTTGCTGTCTGGATAAAATAGACCAGCCCGTACAGTCCATTGGTATCGGTAAGGGCCAGTTTGTCCATGCACTGGTCTCTGGCGGACCGGCAGAGCTCTTCGATGGTGCCCATACCCCAGCCGCGGGAATAGTGTGAATGGACGTTGAGATGGACAAAGTTCATGATATTCTCACCACGGAGGCACAGAGGACACAGAGATTCTTTTTAGCCTATCGGGAGACCCGCCTGCCAGCGCCTGAAGCGCAGCTGATGGCGGGCAGGTACCGATAGGCTAAAATAACCACTCCTATTATTTCACCTGTAAGATCATTTATGTTCATCTCGTATGATCCCCTCATGAAATTGTTCAGACAGCGTATTTTCATTTGCCGGTATCTCGCGGCAAATGAAAAAGTTTCTTCTCTGTGACCTCTGCGTCTCTGTGGTGAGGTCAGGCCGCCCTGCCGTACTTTATCGTTTCCTCTCCATACCTCTCCCTGATGCGATTCAGGGCCTGGGTTACCGAGGCCCTTTTCTCCACAAGAGGAGATTGTGCGGGAAAGAGGGAAAGTTGTGAGGTGGGAGGTGAAAAATCCTGAAACCACACCTTCATGAACCTGACCCTCACCCGGCGTCGGCAGGCCCTTAAGAAGATCTTCTCCAGGGGTGTATAGAGATCGAAATCCCAGAAACTCACATGGGGCAGATTGATACGGCGGATGATCTCTTCCTGGTCAGCATACCTGAAGATCAGACCTGCTTTGTGAGGAAGCAAATTTCTCCTCAGAAGCTGATGGGAGCACTTTTCTACCAACCCGTAGAGGATCCCCAGCAGCTTCTGGTCATCGTTTTCGTCCCGAGGGAAGGTGATTTCCTCAGTTACCGTGGGCTCCATGCGAGGCGGGTAGACCGGGGTAGGGTCTATGCCGAGGGCCCGCTGGTGGATCACATAGGCCTGTCGACCAAAGACAAGTCTCAGCGTACCCATATCGAGGACCGCTATCTCCCGGACCAAAAAGATGTTCAGTTCTTCCAGGAGGATTCTTCTGCGAACATAGCCGATGCCAGGCAGGACACTTGCCCTCAGAGGGGCCATAAACGAGGATTCCTGACCGTGATCCACATCCAGCACCCCCTCCGATGATACGATTCTGGAGGCGATGCTGGAAACCATCTTGTTACCCGCCACACCCACCATCCCCGAGAGACGCAAATGCTCCTTGATTTCCCGTCTCAGACGGCTGGCAGTGTCTTTTGCTTTTCCCCAGAGACGATCTGTCCCTGTCACATCCAGATAGATATGGCCTGGCCGGGAGGGTTCCCAGAGCGGTGTATAGTGTGCCACCGCCTTGCCCAGAACGTGGTAGGCCTTTCCCGTGAGGTCCCGGTTAGGGGGCAAGACAGTCAGATCAGGACAGAACTTTATGGCCTTTCCAAGGGGCATGCCCTTAAAGATGCCTTCCCTTCGGGCCTCAGGTGAAACAGAGAGTATAAGCGCCCGCTCTGAGTGAGGCGGGGCCATGGCTACAGGACGATCTCTGAGATCCGGCCGGCAGACCCGCTCCACAGCAATGGGAAAAGCGGGGATATGGAGGTGGATGATGTGACGATACATGGCTCAAAATTCCGCAATAGAAGTAAGCAGTAGGCAGTAAGCACCACCCAAACTTCTTAGTCTAAGTGCCTAAAGTGAGCTAAAGTGCCTAAAGTTTATGGTATAGAATAAGTCATTAAAGATTTTTTCATTCCTAACTTTAGCTCACTTTAGGCATTTTAGGCACTTTAGCTCATTTATAGTGCCTTATAACTCCCACGATCTTTCCCTCAATACGGAGGTCTTCCTGTTTAACGATGATGGGTTCCATGCCCGTATGGGCGGGGCGGAGTTCCACATACTGTTCCCGCTTGTAGAATCTCTTAACGGTTGCCTCATTGTTGATCAGGGCCACTACCATTTCCCCGTTCTCAGCAACCGGCTGTTTTCTGACCACAATGAAATCCCCGTCAAAGATCCCATCCTCCTTCATGGAATCTCCCTTGACCTGGAGGACAAAGTGATCTCCCTTTCCTATCATGGATGGGGGGACTTCAATCACGTCTACGTCTTCCACTGCTTCAATGGGTCTTCCCGCAGCCACCCTTCCAAGGAGGGGAAACTCGAACCGTCTGGTCTCTACAGGGCTAATCACCTCAATACCCCGCTTCTGGTTTTTTTTGCGGGGAAGGCGGATATAGCCCTTCCGTTCCAAAGCCTTGAGATAGGTGGTTACTGTGTTGTAAGAGGTAAAGCCGAAATGGGAACATATCTCTTCAAAACTGGGTGATCGACCCCAGTCCTCTACATAATGAGAGATATACCCCAGGAATGCCTTCTGCTTTTCCGTCAGTTTCATGTCTTCCTCCCCCTATACAGTAAAACTTACAGTTTAAAAACATAATAACTGTAAGTTTTACTAAAAGTCAAGCTAAAAATGGCCGAACCTTCAAAAATTTTGTGCCGATCCATATAACCCGCCAACCCCATTCGCCAATTTGAAAACCCTTCACTCCATGAAGCGGTAAACGAAAAAGCTCTCCTCCGGGTCTTTTCAGATCAATTGACCGAACTGATTTATCTCAAAAGCAAACCAAAGCAGTCTTTATTTGCGTATGGCTTAAGGAAGGGTTTGAACACAGCTGACTGATAAAGGTTGGCCAAAACACAGGCGAGTTTTATTGCCGCAGACGTCGCTACGAAGCTGTCCTTAGTAGCTTAGGGGTTTCTTGTCATCTGCAATCTACTTCAGTTTGTTTTAGAAGCGAAGCCAAGAACATCCCGCTTAGACTGATAAGAGCACACAACAAGAACGCCAGCTGATAGCTGGCGGTAACGTCGAATAAATAGCCGGTCAAAAGTGGACCAAGAGCTGCCCATTCCAACACCCATTATGATACCGTAGAAAAGATAGAACTGCCATAGTGAGGCTACCCGCGACCTCAAAAAACAACCAAGGCCAATAAAGAAAGCACTGACGGTTATGACTATCCGAGCACCGAACTTATCGGTAAGGCCACCCATAACAATGGCTATCAATCCGTGCACGATTGAGCAGAGTGAGAATGCACCCGAGGTCATTGCTCTGGTCCAGCCAAACTCATTGATCAGTGGCTTGAAAAAGATGCCAAAGGAGCAATGTATGGCCCAGAATGACGACATAAGGAACAAAGCAACGGCGAGTACAACGTAACCGTAAAAGAATCTTGAATAATGTTCGCGAGACTGCTTTAGATCTGGATGAGCCATGGGAAAGCCCTCTCTATAGATGGCTAAATGGTTTGGTATTATCAAGTACTAACGCAGGATACCCAAAGAGGTCTCAAGGCTTTGGTTTGGCTCCAACGAATGAGACATTCTGCTGGGTTTCTTCTTGACAATAGCATTTTCGAAATATAAGAAGAATTATTAGTATATGATAACCAAATGAAAAACACTATCCAGAAAACTACCTCCATCGAAAAGGCATTAAATATCCTTATGGCTTTCAGCCCTCATAACCGAGAGATGGGCACCGTTCAACTGAGTCGAGAACTCAGTCTACATCCCGCTACGGTTAATCGAATCCTTATGCTTCTCAGGAGAAAAGGTTTTGTCAGGCAAAGTCACCTGACACAGAAATTTACGCTGGGACCCGCAGCATATCAACTTGGAAAGAGCTTCATTCAATCTCTTAAGACCGACCTCGTCGTTGTCGCCGCGCCCTATCTTGAAGATCTTTGTCGGAAGGTTCAGGAGACGGTCGTGCTCGAAATGATTTCAGGTTACAGCGTTATAGTGGCCTATGTTGCCTACGGAGGGCGAGCCTTACCGATCAGGGCAAGTGTTGGAGATAGGCTAGCGATTCATGCTGCAGCCGGGGCCAAGGCTATCTTGGCTTTTTCTGATCCTGAGGTTGTCGATCGGTTGCTGAATCGAAAACTTCGTCGGTTCACCGCTAATACAATCACAGACCTTAATACCCTCAAACTCCATCTGAAGCAGGTAAAGGAACACGGAGTTGGTTTTACTAAGGAGGAGATAGATATTGGTGTTAACGCGATTGGAGCAGCGATATTCGACACTTCGGAAAAACCTGTCGGAGCCGTCGCAATTGTGGGGCCTTCGGTCAGGGTCCAATGCGAAACCGAATCACCCATGGTAGGCGAACTGAAAACGACGGTGGCGAAAATCAGCGCTGAGCTTTTTGGTGTGTGACCAATGTCGCCATATAGATAGTCACTGCGCCGGTGGAATAGGAGGGGAGAATAGAGATAGGAGATGTAAGGCAAACATAAAGGAGTTCGGAGAGCCATCTAGGCATTCGAGTACCGCATTACCCTTTATGATCATAAATAGCACTTTAAGTTTTCAGTCTTCTACGACCGAGGCAACAAAGGCGATCTCGCGAAGCTAAGAAACCTCTTTGCACTTAGCCTTGCCTCCGGTTACCAGCGCAGACGAGCTTCTTACCTCTTTTCGCCGAAGTCAAGGTATTGAAAGTAAGGATAAGGGGAGATATGGGAAGGAGATGGTATTCAGTTTGGGAGAGTGATATTCCTAAGTTGTTCGAGCCTGAGAAATCCCTACCCCAGTATTTAAAGGATAAAATACTTTCTGTGCCTGATAAGGTTGCCCTGAGTTTTTATGGGTACGACATGACTTATCATGAGCTGGGGAAGACAGTTGACAAGTTTGCCGGTGGTCTCAAAAGTTTAGGAGTCAAGAAAGGAGACAGGGTAGCGCTATACATGGAGAGCTGCCCTCAGTTCGTAATCAGTTATTTTGGGATTCTCCAAGCAGGGGGGATCGCTGTATCGCTAAACCCAATGTTCAAGCACGCTGAACTGGAATATGAACTAAATGATTCCGGGGCGGAGACATTGGTTGCCCTGGACTTCCTCTACCCGGAAATACGAAAGGTTGGAAACCAGAAAAAGCTGAACAATATCCTTCTAACTTCTTTTATGGACTACCTCCCAAAAAACCCCACCTCCCCGCTGACGCCAGAGATGAAGCAACCCAAGTTAAGTTTCCCTGAAACAATAGATTTCCAGGAATTATTGAAGGAATCTCCGTCGCAGCCCAGGGTTGAAGTGTCAGACCTGAAGAAAGATATTGCCGTTTTACAGTACACAGGAGGGACGACCGGGCTTCCTAAAGGAGCCATCATAACGCATCATGCTTTAGGTCAAAGTGTTTTTAACGCAGCTCTATGGTTTCGCTATACCCCAGAGGATGTTCATCTGGGTGCAGCACCTTTTTTTCATTCCTATGGAATGGCCATCTGTTTGTCCGGGTCATTGGTATCAGGAGGTCACTTGGTCATTCTGTCCAGGGTTTCCCCCGAGACGGTCGCAAAGGCGATCGCACAGTACGGATGTACGGTGTGGATAACGACTGCGACCCTGATGACGGCAGTACTGGAGTGGCCCGAGATCAGTAAATATGACCTTAATAGTCTTCGAATGGTTTTGTGCGGAGCAGCCCCCGTCGCGGTTGCACTTATAACCAGACTTAATCATATTATGCCACAAGCAAAAGTTATCGGTGGCTATGGTTTGACAGAGACGATGGCGGGAGGTGGAGCGGTCTGCCCTCTTTCGCGCTCCAAACCTGGTTTCATTGGCATACCCAATATTTCAACCGAGATAAAAATTGTCGACCTGGAAACAAGGACCCAGGAGGTTGAGACACTTCAGGAAGGAGAAATCGTGATAAAATGCGGATCAATGATGGCAGGCTATTGGAATAAGCCGGAGGAGACGAAGGAAGTGTTGAGGGATGGGTGGTTGTATACCGGGGACATAGGCAAAATGGACGAGGAAGGCTGGGTCGCCGTTGTAGGGCGCAAAAAGGAGTTAATAAAGTGTTCAGGCTATAGTGTATTTCCAACGGAGGTCGAAGAGTTGATGTATAAGCATCCGGCTGTAGCCGAGGTAGCAGTGATAGGAGTGCAAGACCCCTATCGTGGCGAGAGCCCGAAGGCGTTTGTTGTATTAAAGTCAGACTATAAAACAAAGATCACTGAGACAGAAATAATCAATTGGGCAAAAGAGAATATGGCTGCCTATAAGCGGCCTCGGACGGTAGAATTTAGGGAAGAACTTCCCAAGAGCGGAGCTGGCAAGATTCTGAGAAGGGTCTTGGCAGATGAGGAGACGCGTGCTGATGGCCGTTCGAATGCTTTCAATTCGGTTGTCAACCCGAGCCTCCTGACCCCCAAACAGTCTAAAAGAGGAGGGGAAAAGTGGATTCTGAATTGAAAGAGGAATAACACCTATTGAAGAGGAATGCTCGGGAGCTTCTTGAAAGGGAAATTAGACCCATAGAAGACGATTTAGACAGAGCACCGCTTTCTTATGAAACGGCGCACACCCTCCTGGGATTATGAATGATTTATGAAGTCTGATTCTCAAGAAAAGGGGCAGCGTATGAATTTTGAATTATCAAAGGAAATAAAGGAATTGCAACAACGGGCGAGGCATTTTGTTGAGAAATACTTATGGAAATGGGTTATACCTGACATGTTTTCGCTGAGCGAAAACAGTTAGAAACAATTGTGTGATCTGCTAAACGCTTGCGAAAGGAGGTTGATGAATCATGGGCTAACTAACGAGTGTGACAGTAAAACTTAAAAGGGGTATCCGCTTGATTCAGGTTACTTTATTTGAAAGGAGATGCAAAAAATGAAAAGGCTGACTAAAGTATTTTGTATCGTTGTCGGGGTTGTGTTGATCGCTGGCGTAACGCTTGCCGAATGTGCAGAGTTTAAACCTTTAAAGCTTACTGCCGTTATGTGGGGTAGAAATGTCCACGATGCTCCGGCTGCAGGACTATGGTTAATAAAAGAACATTTGGAAAAAGAAACTGCTGGCAAAGTTACCCTGGATATCAATTCCGCGGGCGTTTTGGGTAAAGCTGGAGAAAACTATGACCTGCTCCTCAAGCGCGTGGTTGATGTTTGTTGCTTTGCCCCGGCTTTTTCACCGGGGCGCTTCCCGATGGCAAGTGTTGGGGACCTTCCCCTCTGGGTGCCGGATATTCGTGTGACGACTAAGCTTTTCCGAGAACTCGCTAAAAAAGGGTACTTTGATACGGATTTCAAGGATGTCGTGCTTGTCGGTCTGCATGGCAATCAGCCTTACTATTTCGGCTGGCGTGACAAGCCGGTCCTTACATTGGCAGACTTCAAAGGGAAAAAGGTTAGGGCACCAGGCGGGTTATATCCCAAAATGCTCAATGCCTTAGGAGCTTCCGCAGTAAGCCTCCCTGCAGGAGAAGTCTACACCGCTATGGAGAAGGGGATCGTTGACGGGGCTTTCGTCAATGGTTCTATGTTGCATGACTATCAGCTCCCGGAGATCATGAAGTATATCACGATGCCCCGCTGCAGCACGTTTTTGATGGGAATGGCCTTCAACAAGCGGTCTTGGGCCAATCTACCCAAGGAGGTTAAGGCAATCATAGAGAAGGTTAGTTTTGAAAGGATGGTTGACGCGGCAGTCGATGCGCAGTTGGATGCTGATGTGAAGGGCGAGAAGTTATTCGACACCAAAGGCGGGAAGAGAACCGAGTTGTCAGCCGCAGATATAAAGAAGATGAAAGAACTTTATATCCCTATTTTCGCCACCTGGACAAAGAACATGGAGGCAAAGGGTCTGCCTGGTAAAAAGCTTCTTGATGATACTTACTCAATCTTGAAGGGACTGGGTGTACAGGAACCATTTGTTGCCCCATAGTAAGATTAGACATTACGGTATTTGCCAGGCGAGGAAGGCGTCTAAATGACGACCAAAGCTTGATCATAGGAGGGTCAATTGGCTAATAACATTGCTCAGCGCTACATAAGAGTAATCAGGAAAACGGGTGAGGTATGCAATGATGCAGCTATGGTCATCCTGTTCTTGTTGATGGTCTTAGGTGCCAGTGAGGTTGTAGGCAGGTTTTTCTTCAATAGGCCAATAGTTGCTGTGCTTGAGCTTAGCCAGATCATGCAAGCAATGATAGTCTTCCTCGCTTGGGCTTATACCACAGCTGAGAGGTCGCACGTGAGAGTAGAGCTATTCGTCCGTAGTTTTTCATCCCGATTGCAGGCAATACTTGAGCTTGTCATTGCTATAGTGGGGATAGTTCTTTTTGGCTTAATTGCCTGGCAGGCAGCTGAAAAAGCTGTTTTCTACTGGGAGTCAAATATGCAGGTTGACGTTCTTTTTATTCCACTGGCGCCTTTCCAGCTTTTTCTCTCCATCGGGGCAGTCTTGCTCTGTCTTGAGCTGACTGCCCAAATGATAGAGCTAGTACCGCGGATGAAAGGAGAGAGCTAAGATGTCAGCACTTTTTATAGGGGTTATTTCTGTGTTCGCCTTCCTCGCGCTGACGATGATCGGAATGCCCATTGGGTTTTCTTTTGCTAGCGTGGGCTTCGTCGGCATCATTTTCCTGAGAGGTCTCGACCCGGCACTATCGATTCTGGGGTCTATGCCCTATACGTGGGCTAGCAATTATAATCTCGTTGCTGTACCCTTGTTCATCCTTATGGGACAGTTCGCCTACCACTCCAAGATCAGTGCTGAGCTTTACGATACTGCCTACAAGTGGGTCGGAAAACTTCCTGGCGGGTTAGCGTTAACGACCACATTAGCCTGTACTGGTTTTGCTGCCTGTACTGGGTCCAGTTTGGCCTCGGCAGCTACCATGGGTACCATCGCGATACCTGAGATGAAAAAAAATAACTATGATTCCCGGCTAGCAACCGGTTGCGTTGCCGCCGGTGGAACTCTTGGAATCATCATCCCGCCAAGCGTTATCTTCATTATCTACGGAGTCATGACCTGGACATCCATAGGTAAACTGTTCATCGCTGGCATCCTTCCTGGACTGATGCTTTCGTCGATGTTTATGGCGCTAATATATGTCATGTGTAAACGCAACCCCACTCTTGGCCCGGCCGGTCCGTCTTTCCCCTTGAAAGACCGGCTTGCTAGTCTAATGGGTATTTCGGGAGCGTTGGTACTCTTCGCAATAGTGATTGGAGGGCTATACATTGGAGCTTTCTCACCAAGCGAAGCCGGCGGGGTCGGTGCCTTTGGCGCTTTTATCTTACTCATAGTCAAGGCAAGGATGACCAAACAAAATTTGGCCAATGCACTAAGAGACTCGGCACGAACTGCATGTTTTTCATTTACCATCCTCATTGGAGCAATGATCTTCGGTTCCCTTCTGACGATTAGCGGACTCCCCGGAGACCTTACGAAGTGGGTAATCAGTCTTTCTATATCGCGCCACGTAATCCTCATATTAATCCTGATTATGTATGTTCCCCTCGGTGCTATTATGGATTGTTTGCCGATGATACTCCTTACCTTACCGGTTGTGTTCCCGGTCATCGATAGCTTGGGCTTTAGCCCGGTATGGTTTGGTGTATTGGTCGTTTTAATGTCAGAGATGGCATTAATCAGTCCTCCCGTAGGTATAAATACTTTCATAGTCCAGGGGGTAGCTAAAGATGTACCGTTGGAAGAAGTCTTCCGCGGTGTCATGCCGTTTATCGTTGTCATGGCAATAGGTGTAGCTATACTAGTCGCTTTCCCACAAATCGCCCTTTTCTTGCCTAGCTTGATGGAATGACGCGACATCCATACGCCGTAAATGAAAAGGTGTGAAAAAATTGAAATGGATCTAATGAATCAAGAAGGGTGAGAAAGTCGTACATGGGCATTTAGCCGTACCACGTCGGTCGAGGTTCTCAACAGAAGGTTCGTCGCATGAAAAAAAAGATGAGCGCGAAGGTTAGGATCATTGATAGCTGGGTTAATCCCTTTCCCGATAATGAAACGGCTGAAGCCTGGAAAAACAGCAAACCCTTTAGGCTCATGGCAAGTAAGTACAAGTCTAATATTTTGGAGATGCGTATCGAGCATCTGCTGGAATACATGGAGAAGTATAATGTTGATAAAGCCGTTCTTACTGGGGTCGATAGCATTTATTGGTACATATCAAATGATTGGGTGGCAGAGCAGGTAAAAGAACATCCCGATAAATTGATTGGGTGCGCAGCTGTTGACCCAGAGAAGGGCATGAAAGCGATTTATGAACTGGAACGAGCCGTCAAGGGTTTAGGTCTAAAGGGTGTCCTCATACTGCCCTACGCGATTCGTAAGCCAATAAACGATAAGATAATGTACCCGTTCTTTGCCAAATGCTGCGAACTCAATGTTCCGGTCCATATTCAGGTCGGCCATACTGCGCCTCTTTTGCCCTCTGACGTTGGGCGCCCCATTTATTTGGACGAGGTTGCCTTGTATTTTCCGGAACTCAAGATTTTGGCATCGCATATCGGATATCCGTGGACGGATGAAATGATCGCCATGGCCTGGAAACATGACAATGTCTATATCGATGTTGGGACACACTACCCGAAATACTATCAACCTCAATTTCTTAATTATTTGAATACGTATGGGCAAGACAAAGTTTTATTTGCAAGCTGTTTCCCGTTGACTGACTACGATAGACAGATAAAGGAGCTAAACGAGCTGGATTTGAGGCCGGGGCCTAAAAGAAAATTCCTGAGAGACAATGCTATGAAGCTGTGGGGCCTATGATTTCGAAACTGGAAGAATAGCGGAGTATTAGTTGGCCTGATAAAATCCATCTGGAAAGGAAAGAGAGGAGTTCAATTGTGGATGTAAAAATCCTGGGTATTGTAGGAAGCCCTCGAAAAGGAGGAAATACAGAAGTCATGATAGGTGCTGCCTTAGAAGCCGCAAGGAGTTTAGGAGGTGTTCAAACTGATATTGTCCTCATGGCTGGTCGAAACGTGTCTCCCTGTAAGGGTTGTTCCCATTGTTGGTTTCACCAAGGCGTGTGTGCCATCAAGGATGATGCCTATGAAATTGTGCAAGAAATGGTAGATGCTGATGGCTTGATAATTGGATCTCCCGTCTACTTTGGAAGTATTACTGCAACGTTAAAGGCGCTGCTTGAGCGGTGCCTGAGGCTGAATATCTTGAAAAAGCAAGCTGACACTATGGACTACGAAGAAATCAAGGATGAGGAAGTAGCTTTTCCTCTTAGGAACAAGGTGGGTGGGGCTATTTCTGTTGGGGGTGTTCAGTCAGGTGGTCAAGAGAGGGTTATTATCGATATCCATGGTTTTTTTCTTCTGAACGATATGATCGTTGTCACTGACGGTGGAATAAGGACTCCTGAGGTACACCCTCATTTTGGGGGAGTAGGGATTGGCCGGGGAAAGAAGCAAGTCGAAAAAGATCCTTATGGCATGGCGACTTCTCAATCTGTCGGACTACGCGTTGCAGAGGTGGCAAAGCTCATCAAACTCGGAACTCAGCTATCCCAAAGAGAGAAGGCAACATAGAGAGCTGCAAGAACCTCAAGAAAGGTAAATGAAAGATGTATAGTAAGGGTATGACTACGAACGACCTTTTTCTTAGGGCCTGTCACAGGCACCCAGACAAGAGGTGCTTAATCGACGGAATATACAGTTACTCATACAGAGAGGTGAATCAAGAGTCTAATAGGTTCGCAAATGCTATGCGAGGCTTGGGAGTGCAGAAGGGGGAGAAGGTTGCCCTGCTGGCAAAGGATCGCAAAGAATTCGTATTCGCGTATGTGGGCTTGTCCAAAATCGGAGCGGTAATGGTACCGTTGAATTACAGGTGTGTAGCAAGGGAATTAGAATACATGCTTAATGACTGCGAGGCCAAGGTACTGGTATTTGAGGCAGAGTATACTCAAACTGTAGAACAGATGAGAGATAATTTGCCGAGAGTTTCGCATTTCATCTCATTAGATGCGGGTGATTCGGCGTTTGTAACGCCTTATGACAACTTGGCCTGCTCATCAAGTAATGATGAGCCGAATCTGGAAGTTTTGGAAGATGACGAGTGCGCAATAATTTACTCGAGTGGAACCACTGGAAAACCAAAAGGCGCCGTTATCACTCACAGAACACGGGTAGCGTGCACGGTTAACATGCTTTTGGACGGATCTGTGGAGGAAGAGGCTGTCTCTCTGCAGGCGTCCCCCCTTTTCCATGCCGGAGCCTTGAATATAGGCCTTCTGCCCCATCTGGCACTTGGAGGAACAATCGTGGTGATTCCTCGTCTGCATCCGGAAGAGATTGCAAAAACGATTGAGACAAAACAGGTGACCCATATTGTTACCATTCCAACTCTCATAAACAGTATGTTAGAGATAGGGGCTTTTGAGAGTTTCGATTTTTCCTCGCTGCGCAAGATATATTATGGGGGAGCCGCAATTTGCCGCAGGGATCTGGAGATGGTTCTCAGCAAACTGCCAAAGGTGGAGTTTTTTCAAGGTTATGGTACAACTGAAGCCACGCAGTTGAGCGTTCTAAAACCCGGATATCAAATAAGCAAAATTGGGTGTACAGGGAAACCTCATGTCTTTGTTGATTTGAGAGTCGTAGACGAAAATGATCGGGATGTCCTTCCCGGGCAGACAGGCGAAATTGTCACTCGAGGCCCCCACGTTATGAAGGAGTATCTGAACCTTCCGGGTGAAACTGAGGAGGCCTTTAGAAATGGCTGGTTTCACACCGGGGATGTAGCTCGCATTGATGAGGATGGTTTCATAACGATTGTTGACCGGAAGAAAGATGTGATTATCAGCGGAGCAGAGAATATCTATCCTAAGGAGATCGAAGATGTTCTGCACAGTCATCCAAAGATCAAGGAAGCTGCTGTGTTTGGAATTCCGGATGAAAAATGGGGAGAATCAGTGTGTGCGGCCGTAATTCTGAAAGAGAAAGAATCTCTCAGCGAGGAAGAAATCATTGGCTATTGCAAAGAAAACTTGGCCAGCTACAAAAAGCCTCGAACGGTGAGATTCTACGAATCCTTTCCCAAGAATCCACTGGGGAAGGTACAGAAAGAAGAGCTGAAGAAAACGGTTTAGGGAAGGATGGAAAGTCTGGGAGGTTCGAGCAGCGAAGGTATCAGTTCCCTGATTATAGCCATCAATAGTTAACCTACAAGAGGACAGTTATACCGCTGAGGGATTAAGTGAGAATCATAAGGCATGAATTGGCACTGTCGGAGATAAGAGAAAGCTCCAAAATGGGTAATTAATCGAGGAGGATTTTGAGATGAAGTACGAAAACGTTATTTACGAGGTGGATGATAGGATCGCGAAGATAACCTTGAATCGTCCTGAGAAGAGGAACCCACTCAGCTGGCCCTTGTTGGCCGATCTGAGCGCAGCCCTTAAGGAAGCGGAGAGAGACAAGAACATTAGGGTGATCATTCTCAAAGGGGCGGGCCCTTGTTTCTCGGCCGGCCACGATCTGAGCGAGACAATGGGCGATGCCCCACTGCATAAAGGTGAGAAGACTTGGGATGAGGCACTCAAAAGCGATGATAGGTGCGGAGTCGGGGTTAGCATATGGGACAGCAGGGCTCATGTGCAGGGTCACATCGACTATATCCTGGAGATATGGAATAACTGGAAGCCAATTATCGCCCAGGTCCATAGCTATTGTTTGGGTGGTGCTTCAGGGATAGCACTGGCATGTGACTTACTCATAGTTTCGGAAGATGCCAGGCTTGGTTACCCTCCAGCAAGAGGTATGGCACCTGGCGATGAAATAGTTATTTATTCGTGGCATATGGGGCTAAAGAAGGCAAAGGAGCTGTCCCTTACGGGTGATAGCCTGACTGCAGACGAGATGCTGGACTACGGTGTGGCCAATTACGTCTTTCCAAATGAAAAGCTTGAGGAAGAGACATTAAGAATAGCCAAAAGGATAGCTAATATCGATCTTGAACTATTGTCGCTTTCCAAGAGAGTTGTGAACCGAACCTTTGATCAAATGGGATTCACCATCTCCATGCAATATGGTGCCGAATTCGATACCATGGGGCACTTTCTGGACGTTCAGGGTGAGTTTAGTAAAATGATCAGGGAAAAGGGGATAAAGGCTGCTCTGGAGTGGAGAGATGGCCCCTTTGGAGGAATAATGGGCAGATACCCCCCTCCGAGGAAAAGCAGGAAGAGATGAAGCGGCAGAGGCTAGCTTTCAGTTCCGGCAATAACTTTAGAAAGTCGTTCCATTTTCGCCAAGATTGGGTCAGCGGCGGAATTGTTGATGAGGGCGGATTCATACAGGGCAAAGGACTATCCTGACGTAATGCCAAGGATGGCAATGTATAGTAAGCATGGCGAGTTGGGCAGATGAAACAAGGCTAAGAGCTTCTGAATGTCACTTGGCGAAAGGAGTATTGTAGCATGGAAGATATGAATTACCAAGCAGATGTCCTGATTGTCGGCGGCGGTTTAGCCGGTCTGGCAGCTGCGATCAAGGTTAAGGAGGAACGAGGGGACCTAGATGTTTTGGTCGTCGATAAAGGAGGAATAGGCTGGGCAGGCCAAACGCCGCTAGGAGGAGGGTTATCAATCTACGTCTCGGAAGATACAGTAGACGAATTTGTCAAGTCTATCGTTGATAAGGGGCATGGCCTGGCAAACCGAGAGTGGTTGTATAATTTTGCCAGCAGCATAGAGCCATCCTTCGTGGATTTGTTGAACTGGGGCGTACCATTCATGAAGGATCCCGATGGGAAATTGTATTTGTCTGGCGGTGGTTATTGGCAGGCAAAAAACAAATTAACTTCCTTTGTACCCCATAAGGCCATCTTGCAGCTTAAGAAAGTCGCTACAGCCAAGGGTGTTAAGATCATGAGTAAGGTAGAAGTGGTCGAACTCCTTAAGGATGATCAACGCATCACCGGCGCGGTTGGGTTCAATATTCTCAGCGGCGAATTCTGTGTCTTCAAGTCTCGATCTACGTTGCTGGCAAATGGTTGTTGTAATTTCAAGGGGCGGGTGTGGTTTTCAATGACGTGCGGCGAAGGGGTAGCTGCGGCATATAGGGCTGGGGCCAAGCAAAGGCATTCGGAATATGGTCACCAGTATGACCCGGGGGATAAGCAATCCGGGATATGGTGGCGAGGAGAAGCTGCCGCCGACTATCTTAAAAACGCTCAAGGCGAACGGGTTTTTGAGAAGTATTTCCCGGGGCAAACGCGCCTGGGGTCGTGGGCATTAAGTTATGCCATGGGAGCGGAAGTAATGGCTGGTCGAGGACCTTTATATCTTGATGTAACGGGAGATTTTGAGAAATTCAGTAGCCAACTTGGAAAGGAAGACATTCGTTCATGGGTATTTCAGGAAGGAGGTTTTTTGGACCCTGAGAGACTCCACCGCGATAGGGGAGGACATGACCTGCAATCTCAAAAGAGCGAGTGGACCCTGCGATTTGTAGGGCGTATGGGGAGCGTCAGGGCAGACTTGGACTGCAAAAGCACAGAGCTGGAAGGCTTATGGGCGGCTGGAGACACCATAATGAACGGCTGTGCCCTGAATGGGGCAATGTCTGCCAATGCCTATGGCCGCTGGGGACTTCCCTTCGCCTTTGTTTCTGGACTCATAGCAGCTAAAGACATTGCCAAGGTTGTTCCTGAAACCCCGGAACCAAAAGCCAATGGGGAGGAGCAGGATAGGTTAAGGGAGAGGGTCTTCGCGCCTATGGCTGTCAAGAAAAAGACGTTTGAGCCGTGGGATGCTATCTCTAGGATTCAACAGGTGGTGATTCCAATCAAGTATAACCTTATCAGAGAGGGAAGCAGGCTCAAGGAGGGTCTCGGTATCATTGAAGAAGTGGAGAAAGAAATCCTACCGTTAGTCAAGGCAGAAACACCCCATGACTTGCTCAGATATCATGAGGCGGAAAGTCTGGCCCTCTGTGCCGAGATGGTCTTTAGGGCAGCCCTGTACCGCACTGAAAGTCGCGGAAGCCATGTCAGGGAAGATTACCCGGAAAGAGATGACAAGAACTGGCTGAAATGGACGATAATTGAGAAGGACGGGAAGCAGATGGCGTTATCCACGGAGCCGGTACCGAGAGCTAAGTGATAGGTCTGACTTGTACTGGAAAAACGAGGACAAGGCTATCAGACGAGGATTCAGGGATGGGTATCGCGATGCCGACCCAGTGAAGGTAACCCTTTACACAAGACAGGTATGGTTTGTTGAGCATTGAAGATACCGGTCGCTGCAACCGAGAGCCGAGATTTTTGGCCATCTCAAGATAGAATTAAAACTGAAGTATAGAGGTGTAACTCATGCTGGAACATCTAGACGAGAATCGGTGTACAGGGTGCAAAATCTGTGTGGATGTTTGCCCTGAGGACGTTTTACGTTTCGACGAAGATAGAAAGAAACCTTTTGTTGCATATCCGGAGGACTGTCTCGGGTGCGGGGCATGCGCATGGTTTTGCCCACGAAACTGTATTGAGGTATCCATAGATAGGGCCCGGCAAGAGGAAATGGCTTATTAGGGGACAAGACTTGGGCTTGGAGCAGGTTACCAGGTATGACGTTATGACGTAGAGATTGCTCCCACCTCCAACGTATTTAAGCAGGATCACCGGATCTGCGTGGACATCACCTCCCTGGATGTGCCGACAGGGGTGGCCGGTGACAGTGCCGCTTGCGTGTTCCTAAATTTGTCTATTCAAACCACCCTGCGATTGAGTAGTTGCAAAAGACGCAACTGCTCCCTTTCAGGTGATATCGTAATATAGTATAGTTTTGACGCTCAATGACCAGTTCACCGCACTGGGGGCAATATGTATTTTCTGCTGGGTGACCTGGGACATTTCCCAGATATACATACCTGAGCCCTTCATCAATTCCTATCTGCCTTGCTTGTTCCAACTTAGATATGGGTGTATACTTAAGATGAGATAATTTGAGATGAGGCACGAATCTGGTAACGTGCCAGGGGGTATCAGGTCCCATTTGATCTACTATCCAATGTGCCATGTCGTGTAGCTCGTCCTCGCTGTCATTATAGCCAGGTGTTAAATTGGTGATCAGTTCGATATGGAGGCCCCATTTGTGTTTGGCTGTTGTAATGCTATCCAATACTCCCTCGAAATCGGAGATATTGGCAATTTTTTGATAGGAACGGGAGGAGAATGCCTTTAAATCTACCCTGTAAGCATCTAAGTACGGTCCGATAAGGCTAAGAGCCTCTTCAGTTATGTAGCCATTAGTTACGTAATTCGTGAGAAGACCTCGATCCTTGGCTATCCTTGCGGTATCCAGGGTATATTCCAACCATAGAGTAGGCTCATTGTATGTCCAGGAAATGCCTTTGCAGCCTTCTTTTCCTGCAAGTTCAACTAGCTTTTCAGGGGGGATGTATTCGGTACTGCGGATTTCCTTGGCAACGTCTGCGTGTGAAATCTCCCAGTTCTGACACCCGGGGCACAGGAAATTGCAGCCCAGAGAGCCGAGCGACAGCCATCTACTCCCGGGATAGAAGTGGAAAAGGGGCTTTATTTCGATAGGGGAGACCCGTATTGAGGACACCCTTCCATAGATCAGAGAGTGTAGTTCTCCATGTACATTCTGGCGGGTTTGACAGAACCCCTTTTTTCCGGGAGCTATCTTACACCGCCTCCTACAGATCTGACACCGAATGCTGCCGTTCTCCAGTACCTTGTAAAGCAAACAATTTGAATCTGATATAACCATTATCTAACTATACACTTTATATTTCATCAGCAGCATCACTTTAACCGCAGTATAAGGTTACTCTATGGACGATCGACACTTTCGTCAACTCCTTGATCATTTCGGTTATTCCTGGAACGGCTATAGGAGGGTGCGAAAGGGGATCAAAAAGAGGATCACCAGGCACATGCAGGAGATCGGATGCAGGACCGTAGAGGCCTATCTTCAGGCCCTAGATGGAAATAAGACACTAAAACATCAGCATCAGTGTTTGATGTCCGTTTCCATTAGTCGCTTCTTTCGCGACCATCGGCTATGGGACATAATGGAGGAGCAAATACTGCCGGATTTGCTAAGAGAAAACACCGGTAAGGTGAAGGTCTGGTCTGCTGGGTGTGCTTGTGGTGAGGAGGTGTACAGTTTTAAGATGGTATGGGAGATGCTGCGTGCTCGTTTTAAGAATATGCCTGACCTTGAGATATGGGCAACAGACATAAACCGGGACTACTTGAGGAGAGCTCAGGGAGGTAAATATACCCTGAGTAGTCTGAAGGAGGTGCCGGAGGGTTTGAGGACGAAGTATTTTAGGTCTTGCAGGAATGAGGGCGTTTATGAAATAGCTGGCTCCTTGAAAAAGGGAATCCTGTGGACGGCTCATGATCTATTATGTCAGCCTTGGGAGCATAGCTTCCAAGTCATCTTTTTAAGGAATAATGTCTTTACCTATTATGAAGCTGAACTCAAGAAATCTGTTTTTCGAAAAGTGATGGGTAAACTGGCCGATGGTGGGTTCTTGATTATAGGCTCTCATGAAAACCTACCTTTCGAGTCGATGGATCTTGTATGCTTTGGAAGCCAGAGATATATTTTTAGAAGGACCATAACAACCCGGGTTGATGCTGCTACATTATAGAGGGTGTCCGGGTGTGTATGCGTGTTCCGAATTTAAAAAACTTTTAAATGTGGTTTAATTATAGAGCTGAAGTTTCACCGTTTTAAAAATTTTTCGGGCGAGCTTAAAGAAATTTTTCTCGTTCAAGAAACAAGCCACAAGCACTTGGCACGTAATTTGATATTCAATTTATATGCCAATTATTTCAATAGGTTACGTTGATTTAGC
>DATKZQ010000103.1:0-7416 GCA_035527895.1 Desulfatiglandales bacterium | reverse complement strand
CAAGAGAGCTTCATTCCCCAATTTGAAGCCCTCCCTGAAATCAATTTCGATCCGGCTCCCGGCAGACATGCTGGCGGAACTCAAAACGCTCGCCAATAAGAAGGATGTTCCTTATCAGAGTCTGGCAAAGATATATCTGGCAAGACAGATTGCACTGGAGCGCATGCAGAGGGTGGAGTGAGCCGGGGCTCAAATTTTGCTCTCCTTCGCCAGCACTCGACCTTCGTAGCCGAAGCGGCTACTTCGGCGGAGCAGGTTGCCCCGTCCTTTAGGCCGTAATCCGCTGAGGCTCGAACATAACGTAAAGGGGTCGGGTCCCAGTTAACTAGGCTGCGCCCCAATGGAATAGGCTGCGCCCCAGTTGAATAGAAAAAAAGCATTCAACCCCGGTTAAATAGGGTTCCACCATTTAACGGGGCAGGCGCGGTAAACATTCCATAGGGCGAGCATTTAACCCCAGTACGATAGTTCCTACCTACCCCAGTACCATCTCCCGGAGCTACGGGGCGGGCAAGGCAGGCGGGATAAATCTTTTTTGACAATTATTAGATAGTAAATCATTCTGGGAGATACGAAATGTAGGGCTTTGTCGGAGTCACAGACAATGATTGGTTTGCATAGGTAACCCTGCTAACGCAGGATTGGCCTAAGGCGCAGGGCTTAAGGCTCAAGGCGATCAAATCTAATTGGGCAAAAGTGAGGATCAGGGAATGGAATAAAGAGGTCACCTGTCCCTTTGACCTCTTCTGATATGCCATAACAGGCAAGCGGAAATTTGCGGTCATAGGATTTGATTCAAGGATAATGTAATGGAAGACGCAACACCAGAACCTGCAGTGTTATTGAAACTTACCAAGACAACAATGCCCTTTGGGAGATATGAGGGGCGTCTGCTCATAGATCTTCCCGAGCCCTATGTCATATGGTTTGCGAAAAAAGGCTTTCCGGAAGGGGAACTGGGCCGGATGCTGAAGATCTTGTATGAAGTGAAGATAAACGGGCTTGAGTATCTTTTTAAGCCGTTGAGATGATCAAGAAAAGGTCATGACCACTCTTGACTCCTGCTGGCTAACCCGGGGCAAATCTTTACTTTTGCATTCTTCCAGTATGCAATCTGGTTTTTGCCACAGGCACCTCCTTTCTCAGCGTTAGTGATTTATTCAAACAGCGGTCAGAATAATTACGTCACGGCTTCGGATCAGATGTTTATTCTTGAAAGTCTTTGATGTCATGATACGATACATTCTCCACTACCCACGGGGGAGGGGAGCAACGGGAAAGCACCACCCATGAAAGAAAATTTTACAGGTACGATATCCCCTATTGAACCATGACGTTTGATAAGCTTTTTGACCTACTGGATGTAAACAGGGATGGCGAACTTTCAAGATCAGAGCTGCACATTGCTTCAAAACGATTGGGGTGGCACTGGCACGAGGCGCCTATCCTGGCAGTTCTTGATCTTCTTAGCATACTGAAGCCCATCCCAAGGAGTACTTTTATTTCTTATATGAACCAAATTATAGAAGATCCTCTTGGCCCGTATGGCAAGGTACTTCTCAATGCGCCGCATTTTTCTTCCCCGATCACGCCAAAGGACGATTTGCCTTCAAATCACAAACGTGCAGCAGCTCATAACACCCTGAAAAAACAGCAAGGGGTAACATTACATGACGCCATATATGGTGATGGGATTTCACTCTTAAAACATACCGCGGGTACGGATGCCGCAAACGGCTATCGGAGGCTGCTGAACAGTCTTGATAGCGCTCACATTTCAGTTGATGATGCTGCTTTGCTGATCATCGATCCACAACGGTCCTTTACAAATGGCGTCTGGATGCAGTCCATAGGGTCTCAAGCCGAAGTGCATGTGAAGCCGATTCAACTGGCTTTCAACAATTGTGCCCATCTTTTAAATGAGAACTATCGTCACCTTGAAACCATGTTTTCCAGATGCCCGTTTCCGCCTGATAGTTACGATTGGGATGATGGATTGGCAGGGTTAATCGACAGCACACAGCTTTACTTTATCAAACCTGGAAACAGTATTTTGTTTCCCCCCACAAATGGTTTCCGGGAATGGGTTGAGAGCTTTATCAATAATGGGAAAAGAATATTAGTTATGGGCGGATGTACGTTGAATAGCTGTGTGCGAGCATCTTCAATTCAAACAGAAAATCATTTTAAGGACCAAAAGCTTCACGTTGTTGTAGATTTGAGTTTATCAGGCGCCCGTGCAAGCAATTACAGAAACTCTCCAATCCATGGTGGGTTATCCGCTGTTGAATCCGCTGTTCGCGAAATGATAGCGGAAGGTGTCCAGGTGGTACGGCGTACAGAATGGAAATAGTATAAAGGGGTCGGGTCCCAGTTAAATAGGCTGCGCCCCAATGGAATAGGCTGTGCCCCAGTTGAATAGAAAAAAAGCATTCAACGGGGTAAACATTCCATAGGGCGAGCATTTAACCCCAGTTGAACACCCGGAGGGTCCCCGGTTCAACGGGGCGGGCGGGGCAGGCGGGATAAATCTTTTTTTGACAATTGTCAGATAGTAAATCGTTCCAGGAGATAGGAAATGAAGGGTTTTGTCGGCGTTACAGACGATGATTAGTTTGCATGGGTAACCCTGCTAAAGCAGCATTGGCCCAAGGCGCAGGGCGCAAGGCTCACGGCGATCAAATCTAAATGGGCAAAAGGATGGGCGAGTAATGATCCGGGGGTCAAATCTTTAAGGCCTGTGGCCTGAGTCCTTGAGGTGCCTTTAATAGTCTGTATTTCAATTTCTCAAAACTCCAAGAGGCAATTGCTCGAATTTTTTCAGGCGTTAGGCCGCCTTTTACCCAAATATAGGGAGGCTGTGGTCATGAACCTTGATGAAGTCATAAAAAAATATGCTTCAGAACAGTGGGGTACTTATAGTCTTCTATCAGAAAAAACGAAGGAATTCCTTTCGTCTATTCTCAGTTCTAAGGGTATTGTCGCACATTCGATCACAAGTAGAGGAAAAGACCCAGAGGAACTTAGAGAAAAGATAACGAGAGAAGGGGTGGCCTATGATAACCTGCCTAATAACATCACTGACTTGGCGGGTGTAAGAATAATTACATACTTCCCGAGTGATGTGGATAAGATAGTACCCTTAATCGAAAAGGAGTTTAAGGTTGATCCTAAACATTCAGTGGATAAAAGATTGTGTTTAGATCCTGCAATTTTCGGATATGCATCGGTTCACTTTGTGGTAGAATTCAGACCCGAAATGCTTAAACTTCCTGAGTATGCCCTCTTTAACAAAATGAAGTGTGAAATCCAGGTCAGAACAATTCTACAACATGCATGGGCTGAGATTGAGCACGACATTGTTTACAAAGCTCCAGAAGACATCCCATTCCGGCTTCGAAGGAGATTTGCGTGTCTCGCTGGATTACTGGAAATTGCTGATAGAGAATTCGAATCTCTTCGGCAGGATGAAATGGCGGTTCGTCAGGCGATTGAAAGTAGGATCAAGAAGGTTAAAATTGATACCTAATGAGCCCGGGGTCAAATCTTTACTTTTGCCATGTTACGGGATCAAACCCGGCCTTTGCCACAATAATGACAGGCAGCAATTAAGCACTCAGCGATCAGCTCTCAGCCTCCTTTCATATTATGCTAAACCGACCGCCGCGCGATAATGTTTTATCTTGACTCATTAAAAAGCGATTCTCAAGTATTGGAAACCTGCCTACACATTCCTCTCTCCGGCTTCTACAAGATTATCCTACCTGGCTGAGATTTAGCGAACTGATGAATCTTGTTGATTTGCGGCTAGTTTTATGCACTAATTGTTGTGGCCCAGTTTCTTTTCTTGAACACCTAATCACTCATTCGGGGACTTCCCCATGGCGAACCCTCTCAAAATGTGCCCACCTCGCTCCTAGCAGAACCCCGCTGTTCTGGTAGGAGCTTGATTGTCTAAATGAGGCCAAATCCATCGAGGGGTGGGGTTACAAATCCATGTATTTTATCAGTTTAGGGTAGGTACGTTTCTGGCTTAATATTTCCAAAAACATAGCGTGTACAAAGGGAGGGATGAGTCATGAAACATAACTTCTTCCTGGCACTTTTGGGCATCGCCGCCCTATTGATTGGCATTCTGGTGGTTGCTGCTCCAGCCGCTGCGGAACGGCCAGAATTTCCGCGTAATAATATCACTCCATATGGGCCATACGCAATCGATGGCACCTATATGCTGGGTGAAAAAGAAACAAATTTGCGCAAATGCGCGGCTCAGATAGGACCTGCGCTGGCTACCGGTGCTTCATCTGTGGGCATGCCAGCTACAATCGATGAAGAGTTGACCATCACTGTTCCCGACTTTGGCCTAGGTACTGTGTATGACGAAGCATTTGTAGTGATCATGAATGGTACCCATGGGATCATTTTGGTGGAGAAGGCAGCCTACGACAAACATGACTCGGGAAATGATGAGTATGTCTTCTCCAACCCTTATGGTTGCTTTCGCTCGGAGGATCGTATCCCCACTGCTCAGTTGGATTACCTGCTAGAGCAATTCGACACTGTCATCTACCCTACCAATACCTCAGTCTTCGGTGAACCGCTGCCGCGCGGTGAGGAAGCCAAGAAGACGTGGATCCTGATCCACAACATCCGCGATGAATCGTATTATTATGGCCCCTCTGATGATGGGTGTAATCCCGCAACCCTCACTTATATCGCCGGCTATTTCTCAGCAAGTGAGGACGCCGTCAACAATAAGAATATGATCCACATCGACACCGGCGACTGGGAGCGCCGCATAGGCCCAGGGGTGGATTTTCCATATATGTACGAGACGGTCTTCGCCCATGAGTTCGAGCACCTGCTCCATTTTGACCAGGACCCCGATGAATCCTTGTGGGTTGATGAGGGTCTGGCCAACCTGGCTGCGTTCTTGTGTGGTTATGGCCATCAGGCCCAGTTCATCTTCCCCTACCTTGTTTATCATCCCATAACCTCCCTCACTTACTGGGGTGGTGGGCTGGAAGACTATGGAGCCACCTACCTGTTCGCCCTTTACCTTTATGAGCATTTCGGTGGCGCCTTTTTCATTTCTGCACTGGTGCAGGAGCAGGCAAACGGCGTTGAGGGCATTGAAAAGACGCTGACGGCTGTTAGTTACCGCGACACGTTCGATGAGGTCTTCGACAACTGGACTATCGCCAACTACCTGGACGATACCAGGAAAAGAGGCGGCAAATATGGATATGAGAACCTCGAGATTGGGTCCATTGATACATGGGGCTACTCCATCGAATACGTGCTGAGCAACTTCTGGTGGGGGCCACCCAATAAGGTCCCATTTGCTGTGCCTTCCTACTGGTTCTTCGGCATCGAGCCTCAGCCTTACACAGCCCACTACTTCCGCTTCAACAATAAGAAGGCGGCCCAAGTATCGATTGACGGCGACGACTTTGCCGGCACCCTAGCCAAGAGTGGCATCTATGAATGGTACTCCGGTGCCGAGAACTGGGCATGGCGAAGCCTCTACCAGACTTTTACCATCCCGGCTGGCGGTGCCACCCTGAACTTCTACACCTTCTATGAAATCGAGGAGGATTGGGACTACGGCTACGTAGAGGTGTACGACAAGAACACCGGTGAGTGGTACACGCTGGATGCTTCAGGCACTGTTGATAATGTAGCTATTCCGCAGGACAACCCTTACACACCGAACGGCCGTGAACCCGTTAATTATGAGGCTGCCGGTCTCTGGCACGCCTTTACCGGTTACAGCGGTGGATGGATTCCTGTTTCGATGAACCTGACGCCCTTTGCCGGGCACACCATCCACCTCTACTTCACGACGTGGCAGGACGGCGCCTTCAGCCTGCAAATGATGTATGTAGATGACATCTCGATCCCCGAGATTGGCTTCTTCGACGACGTCGAAGGGGGTGAGGATGGCTGGAAGACCGATGGCTGGTACCGCACCGACGGCATCCTCGACAACGGATTTGGCGTGAAGACGATCGACACGAAGTGGGTGCCTACGGCGCCTTTCCCCGAACCGGCGGGCAACAAAGCGATGCAGCTTCACAGTGCAAGCACATTGATGGTTGATCCAGAAACGCAGGCCGGCGAGGATCGCGTCTCTGCCACACCGCCGAAATCCGGCCGAGTAAAAGTGTCCATCGTTGCAAATCACGCCGATCATATTCTATCGTCTCACTATGACTTCGGCGTCGAATGAAGCGGGGCGCCGTTAAAAAACTAAGTTGCCGAGATGGAGGCTCAGGCCCTCCAGAAGAACGGCGGACAAGCCTTCATTCTTCGCAACCCTAGATGGGCACGTTTCTCTGAAATCAAAATAGGCTCAAAATGATGGGTTTTGCCCCGACCGCAGAAAGCCACGGCTTTAGTCCCGACCTTTTGTGGTCGGGATTACGGTCGGGATGTCGTGCCACTAAGTTCCGCTGTTCGCCGAGCGAATCGGCGAAACTAAGTGGTGCCACGGGCTTGCCCGCGGGGTTCCACCGGCGTCACAGACAATGATTGGTTTGCTGTGAACGGGGGCAGGCATAAGTAAATACCTATCTTTGGCTCCCCATGTTGGTGTAAAGAATGAAGACCTGCGGGCTGATAAAACCGCCTGAATAATCAAAAACGGTGGAATTACGGGCACGGAAGCGGGGCTGACCACCGAATCGGCACTGAATCATTAAACTTATAGGCGATACAAATGGACGGAATCGACCGGGCGGACATCAAACCGGGAACGCGTGTTAAGGTTGTACAGAAACAGGATCAGCGATCCGGAAAACTTACGGAAGGCATCGTCAAGGATGTTCTCACGAAATCCACCACACATCCACATGGGATCAAGGTTCGTTTGGAAAGCGGCATTGTAGGGCGCGTGAAAAAGCTCATTCCCTGAAGCCCGCATTGATCTTTCAGGGCACCGTAAAGGCGTCCATAAAAAAAATAAGAAACTAATATATCGATGGAGTTATTTAGTATCTTATGGAGGTCCCGGAGGCCGTGTTGTTGCTGAAATTTCTCAAAACAGCAACATGAAACCGGCCATCGAACAAGTTTTAATCAAATAAACAGTTTGGCAATATGGGTGCATCTTAAATTTATCTGCCCTATCTTTCTCATATGATTGGAAAAAGATCTGATTTCAAACATGTGAAATGTGAAACAAAAGATCGCTCCAACCGATCAGGAATTAAACAAATGTCAAATGTCAAGGGCAGAACCCAGTTTCACTGATGTGTTAATATTTATAAAAAATGGATCTTCTCCAAATTAGTTGGTCAAGATTAAGGCTTAAATCTTATTTGATTAATGATTTCAGTAGGTATAGCTTTTAAAAGGAACTCCGATAATGGGTACCTATCAGGCTCATCATAGCAGTTGCCTATAAAAGTAATT
>DATKZQ010000102.1:0-10960 GCA_035527895.1 Desulfatiglandales bacterium | reverse complement strand
GAGGAGTGGGCGTTTCAAAACGGCGCACACAGGCTGGTACCTTAGTGCTAAGGCTTATGGGGCGGTGCGTCGGTTTGAAACGGCCCTGTACGGGGCCTTGTTAAGAGGGCAGAGCAAAAAAAGACATCTCCATGCTCTTTTGTATCGTTAGTTTCTTAGGAGGCACTTATTACTTTAGTTCACTTTAGGCACTTCAACTTCATATATACCTTGCTGCATAGCTTCGGACGGGATGACCGTCCAGCACGTGAAATTGCCTGATCTTTTTGAGCGTAACAGGCGAGAATATGCCTATGGGAAGATAGATAATCTGCTTTCGCATACGAGAAGCAAAGGATCTGCAAAGAGAAGACGGCGGCGACGATGATACATACACGACATGCCTTTCAAGGGAATAGTCAAGGGCAGCTAAGAGAAGCCGCTCCGGCTTGTTTCTTGCGAAATCGAAAAACGGGTCCTTCCATATATCATATA
The DNA here is from genome assembly GCA_035527895.1 of Desulfatiglandales bacterium. Taxonomy (GTDB): domain Bacteria; phylum Desulfobacterota; class DSM-4660; order Desulfatiglandales; family B25-G16; genus JADFWK01. The sequence goes on along the minus strand of DATKZQ010000102.1, from coordinate 10,486 downwards.
CCCTCAGAGGAGGAAAGGTAAGCATGAATCCACCATATTGACATCGGGATATCCCCGGCCCCACTACCGCTTCACCGGCCGCGGTGCTATAGAAAGCCATGTCCGATTCCTGATTATGCTCACCGAGCCACGTAACCCGCCACGGAAAACCCTCCTTGCCTGTTGCATCGGGGAAGTCGGGATCGAAAATAACCACCACAGAGCCAACCTTACCCCTGAGAGGGATATTCTCGCGCACGTATATAGTTACCTCTTTCAAATTCCTGAGGGTCTCCCTCATATCAATTCCGTCCATCATTGAGGTCGAAAAAGGCACTATCCTGCTGTTCTCCTCTGACTTCTCCTTCACTGCCCTCTTCTTAACATAATTGCCGAATCCCTCAATGATACTATCCTCTGGCTGGAATGAGCATATGGTGTGAGCCTTGAACTCCCGTTTCCATTCGCCGGGAAATCGCTCCTTCTGCCGCTTCTTTACGGGCAAGGGCACTAACCTCCTTCGCAACGTCCTGAAATGACGGTAAAACCTGATTCGCTTCTGATCAAGGAATAGGTCCGTGCCTTTCAGGCGAATGACCGGCAATCGGGGGGAATCCGTTTGCCACGGATATTCTGTTGCCAGGTCCCAGACCTCGTAGGCGAAGTTATCGTCAACCACGCCTCTTGCTGCCACCAGTATCTTGTACAGATCCGGCGTGAGGAACCCGCTCAGAAGCGCATAGTTCGTGACGAACTTGTTGAAGGTCCTCAGCTGGTTCGGGCTCACCTCCTCTTTGCTGTTCTTGAGGTGGCGTTTTCTCGCCCTTTCCATGAGCAGATCGATGGCCTTCAATCTATCGGGTTCGGGCATACGGGGATTATCCCTATACCGTTCATACAGTGCAGCAACAAAGGGTATCTCGGTCATGATTTCCCTGCTCGATTCCCCGTGTAAGTGGGCCAGCATCACATGACCACCACTCCTCTTGCCGATAACCGGCACCTGTGTTTTGTCAAGATAAGCTAAAAGGCCGGGAAGGTGGGCAAGCCCACCCACAAACAGTATCCGCTTTCCCTGTCCATTCAGCCGCTGCAGATTGTACGCCATGGTCCGCTCCCGTAACTGATCCTCAGGGTCGGGGAGCGGGCTTGGGTGCTCATCGAGAAAACTGCGACAGTAGCGCCAATACCCTATCCGCTTGATCGAGTAGGGATCTGGCATGGGCGTCCGGTCTATAGGGTATCCCTCGGTATCCCTGTCTATGAAATGGACGGGCAGATTATGGGAAAGTGCCAACCGCACCGCTTCTATTTGTCCGTCGGTCGGCTCGATGGGCAGGTACACAAAGGTGTGATCTTCCTCCTCGTAGTAGACCACGGAGAGCAAGGGTAACCGATTAATGCCCTCTAAGAGGTTTTCTCCGATGGTAGGAGGATATTCGATCGCCACGATCTCGGGCTGAAATGAGGCGAATTGACGCCTGACCTCAATGGCAAACTCAAGCCTGTTGTGGAGAACCGGGACAAGCCTGACATTTTCCCATTCAAATGGTTCCTGTGTCACCATCCGTGTCTATGATAGCGGTAAAATACCCTGCGGCTATCTCATCCAGTATCATAGAGGCCGCTTCTTTGAGCGCCACTATTACCCTCTCTTTAGGGAGCTTTCTGGCCTTGTTCGAGCCGTCGATGCTCAACCGTTTCAGGGCGTACCTGGCGATGTTGATACCGTCCCTCACCGTGTACCGTTCATCTGCTGCGTGGGTGATCTGAAGGAAATTCACAACGTAATTCAAGATCTGGTCATCGGCAAAGGGTAGATTGGCGGAGAGGATCAACCGCTCCTCCTCTCTGTCGGGAAAATCCACGAGGATTTGGGGCTGGAGCCTGGAGTGGATGTATTCGGGAAGATCAAAGGTGCTTGCGTCATCGTTCATGGTGGCGCAGAGCCGGAAATCGGGTTGTGCCTTGATCTTTATGCCGGCAACAATGGATTCCACATAGCGCCTGTTATCCATCAAGGGAGCTAAGGATGCCCAACTCTTCTCGCTCATCCGGTTCCCCTCGTCGATAATCGCTACCCCTCCCTTGATCATGGCGGTAACAATAGAGCTTGCCATGTATTTTATCTTTCCCTGGTCGCTAATAACAGGGGTAACGATAAGATCCTCGGGCCTTGTATCTATAGTCGCCTGAAATAGATACACCGGTCGATTGAGGCTTTTCGCCGCGTGGTACGCAAGAGTGGTCTTTCCCACGCCGGGCTTTCCGATGAGCCGTGGATTCAGGGGAAAATCACCGGAACCCATGACCAGCCAGGCGGCCTGTATCTGGGTCACCAATTCCCTTTGCCCCACCCAGTCCATTGGCACCTCATCGGGCTGGCTCAAGTGCAGGATTACGCCATCGATTGTTACCGTCTCCATGATGCCTACTGCTCCTTACCTTCGTCTTCGGGCTTGATCTTACCAAACCGCTTCCGCAGTGATCGTTCTTTCCGCATATAGTCCCTTTCGAGTTGAGATCCCCTTTTCACAAACCGGGCGTCTTTCCTGCCCTTGCGAAGCCTGGCAAGCCGTTTTACCTCACCGTACTTTCCGTATCTTCCACCCATAGGGGGTATTATGAGATCTCCTCCGCCGAATGTCAACACTCCTGAGCACCTAAGGCCATACTTCAGGCAACCACCCAGTGGAGCAGGGGCTTGGGAAGGCCTTCTGAAGGGAGAGCAATTCAATAGTGATGGTCTCGTAAAAAGTCGTCACTCCGGTGAAAACCGGAGTCCAGAACCTCTGTAACTAACTGAAAAGACTGGATTCCGGCTTTCGCCGGAATGACGGAAAATGGTCATTTCCGACTTTTTACGAAGTCATCAATAGTCGTTGCTCATTGTTTTGAATTTCGAATATCTAAGCACGAAATTTTTACCCTGTTATATGATTTGATATAAAGCGTGTTCTTGTTTCCAATCCAAATCACATTTAATATTAATACTATATTGCGCAAACAGACTATTTAACAGGGCGGGCAATACCGAATATCCAAAATCCAAATGACCAAAACATTCTTCTGGTATTGGTATTCCAATTAAGACCCCTCCTCAGCATGTCTTAAACATTTGAACATTAGAATTTCGAATTTGTTTCGGCCTGCCCTGGCGCGACATTTCCCGAATAGAGCGCAGTTGTTATGAGATCTCGCAACCGCAGTGAATATGCTTCTGACCAGCAATCCAGGTCTGGGCCAGGGGTTTCGGTATTCGGATTTCGAATTTGTTTACTCAACTAAGTCGTCTGACCCGCAAAGTCCATCCGATCCCCATCCCGCTTTGCGGGGTGTCTTGAGAGGATTTATCAACACACGAAAGTACTCGCTTTACCAGGCGGGGGACTGATGATCGTTACGCTTATCCAATAGGAGGTGACAATCTATTCGCTAAGGGCGAGTTCGATGAGCCGATCCAGGAATTGTGGAATGGTTAATCCGGCTGCCCGGACAGCCAGCGGAAAGAGGGAATTCTTGGTCATACCAGGCAGGGTATTGGTCTCCAAGAGATACACATCGTTGCCGGTTACGATCATATCCGATCTGCTAAGACCTTTACAGCCGAGCACGCTGTGGGCCTTGAGGGCATACGCCTGAATCTTTTTGCAGACCTCACCGGGAAGTGTGGCCGGACATATCTCCTTGGATTCACCGGGAACATATTTGGCCTCATAGCTAAAGAAGCGGTGTTCTTTCTGGGGAACGATTTCGATTACCGGCAAGGCCTCCGGCTTACTGTTGCCGATGACACCGCAGCTTACCTCCCTGCCCTTTATGTACTCCTCGGCCAATACCTGTGCGCTCATGGCAAAGGTCTCATCCAGTGCTGCAGCAAGCTCTTCGCTCGTCGAACATATGTTAAGTCCAATACTCGATCCCTCGGCCACGGGCTTGATAACGACCGGTTGGCCTAAAGAGGACAATATCTCAACCGGATCATGCTTCTGACCCCTTGCAAGCACAATATCCCGAGGCACGGTGAGCCCGGCAGATCGAAAGAGCTCCTTGCTCACCTGCTTATTCATTGCCAAGGAGCTTGCCAAAACGCCTGAGCCCACATACGGAACATCCAGGAGGTCTAGCAGCCCCTGAAAACAGCCGTCTTCTCCTTTCTTTCCGTGGAGGACCACAAGCGCAATATCTATCTCCTTCGAATCTCGTATTAACATGGCCAGATCGGACTTCGGATCGTATCGCCTCACCTCGTACTTATCTTTATCAAGGCTCTCATATACGAATGCTCCGCTTTGAAGTGACACCTCCCTCTCCCGGGACCACCCTCCAGCTATCAGTGCGACTGTGCGCTTACCCATGACCTCACGTACCGCAATAGATGTTCAAGAAACTTTTTGGTTAAAATATCATAAAAAACAGAAAAAAATAAAACAAAAAAGTTACCCGAAATCGCGATTCTCAACCCTTCTTTCAGCATCGGCGGATCACATACTTCCAGTTCGCCTTCTACCAGTATCATCATCCCGTGACAAGCAAAAACCTTGCCCGCAAAAGGGGGCTAGGACTCTTTTCTCGACAAGCGAAAAAATGTAAAGAAAGAAAACGTAAGGATTCAAAAAAGAGAGCTTTTTCGAGAAAATAGCAGCTTGACAATATGGAGAGAAACGTTTCGTCTTGTGGATTACAGACAAAAGTAGCTGAATTCAGTGGTGATTCCTTCGTTCCCTTGCTTATGGTATCCACCAAGGACTTGAAGGCCCTGAAAAACATTCTACACGTGAAATCACTGTATTAGCTCTGTTGATAACTGGGAGCACACATAAGATTAATTCACACCTAATCGCCTTTGACAGCCAAAGCTCTTTCTAATACAAAGTTGGTAACGTCTAGGCAACAACAATAAATGAAAATCTGGTACAAAACAAACAAAATAGTGTACCAGGAGATCGACTCGCTCCTGTACCGGTTGCTAAGAATAAGCTGCAGTAAGTGTATCCCTTGTACCGCCATGCTGAGTTAGTGGGTCTTTCTTATTCCCGACTCTAATTAGCCGTTGAACTTCTATCCGACGCTGTTCCCAAGGAGAACCTTGTATCGTTTATCTGCAATGGTTTTGGCTACAGCCTTTGTGCCGAGGCCCTCTCCGGTAAGGCGCAACCGCGTAATGCATGCGTATCTCCTGATAGAATGGGCAAAGCTATAAAGACCGACACCCCCGGGATAGTGTGAGGGCTTCGTGGCCCAGGGAGCCCCGTAGATCAACGAACACAGGCCTTTCAGGTGCCGGGCCTTACATATTCACCTTTTTCGGCAGCAATTTCCGCCAAGACTGAGGATAGACAATGGAAACTGTTTGGAATCGAGCGAAAGAATCCCTCAAAGAGACAATGGACGAAAAAAGCTACGTTCTCTGGGTAGATCCTCTCAAGTTTCTCAGATCAGATGAGAGCACAATCGCTATTGGGTGCCCAAACAAATTCTCTCGAAACTGGCTGCAAGATAACTATGCTTCCCTCTTCCACAGCCAACTTTCTAAGGCCGGTCTCAACGGCCATAGATTGGTCTTTGAGGTTTTGCCGAATAGGGGCCTGAGAGAGTTGCCCCCTAACGGAAACAATGGAAAACAGCTGACACTTCCCTCCATGCCCAAAAGGATAAAGGCTGGGGACAAATACCTGAACTCGCGGTTTACCTTTGACAGATTTGTGGTGGGCGAATGCAACGAGTTCGCCTATTCCGTTTCCAAGGCACTCGCTCACGAGTCTCATTTCCCTTATACCTCCCTCTTTCTGCTCGCTCAAACGGGTTTAGGGAAAAGCCATCTCATTCAGGCTATCGGCAATACCATTCTCCAAAGAAAACCCGCGGCAAGGGTGCTCTATATAACCACGGAAGATTTCACGAATGAGATGATATATGCCTTGAGAAACAGCTTAACCGAACAATTTAAGAACAAATACCGCAGGGGATGTGATGTACTCCTCCTTGAAGACCTGAATTTCCTTAGTGGCAAGGAAAAGACGCAGATTGAACTGGCCTACACCCTTGACGTCCTCTTCAACGAAGACAAAATGGTTATCTTTACCAGCCCTCTCAGTCCGGAAGAGATTCCAAACATGAAAAAGATGCTGACCTCGAGGCTAACCTCAGGCGTGACTACCAGCATTGAAAAGCCGGGATTTCATACCAGAGTCGATATCCTAACTCAGAAGGCAATTGAGCGAAATATGTCGCTACCGGAAGAGGTAACCTACTACCTTGCCGAAACCATCACTCAGGATGTGCGACATCTTGAAGGGAGCCTTGATTCCCTTACTGCTATCTCCCATTTCTTGAAAAAAAAGATAGACATCGGCATGGCCAAGGAGACGGTTAAACAGCTTTTACCCGCTAAGCGTCTGGCTACCGTCGAGGATATTCAGAAAATCGTGAGCAAATACTTTAAGGTTGATATAGAAGCGCTCAAATCACGGAGCAGAAAAAAGACTATCTCCTACCCAAGGAGTATAGCCATTTATCTCTGCCGGCGATATACGGAAAAACCCCTCGAGCAAATTGGTCGCTCCTTTAACCGAAACCATTCAACAATCTTGTACGATGACGAGAAGGTAAAGAGGGGCATCAAGATCGATGATAACCTCAGAAAAGAGGTTGAATTCCTCTGCAGGCAGATAGAGGAAAAGGCCGCATGATGAAGAAGCTGGTCCGTTTGCTCATCATACTGGTTCTTTCATTTTTTACTCTCTATCTCATTTTTCTCTCGGTGATATCCCTGTCCGTTGGCTTCGTCAATTCGGACAGGCCCGGATCTTGGATGCCAATACTGTGCGGGCTACTCATATTCTGTATTGACCTCTATATAATAAGGCTCATTGTCTATCTTTTGAAACAAACAAAAGCCAAAGAAAAATATCAATATCTCTGAATATTACCCCCTTCTGCCTCACAAGGCCATTCCCCCCCAGAAAATCATGGAAAAGGATTCTCGCCAAACCGTTTGCCCTGCCACGATCCCCTCCCGGCCAGGGTCTTTCTGATGAGGGAAAGGGTCTCGCTCTTTCGTAACGACCATTCAGGAGCCGCCAATTCATCTGGATGAGGATCTCCGGTAAGCCTTTGAATAACCATGTCAGGAGGGAGAACTTCAAGGAAATCACACACAAGCTCCACGTACTCCCCCTGCTCAAGGCATGTGTACCTTCCCTCTCGGTATAATTGCTCCATAGGTGTGCCCTTTACCACATAGAGCAAATGAATCTTAATGCCGTCAATTCCCATTGTCCCCACCGCTTGAGCTGTAGCGAGCATCTGGTGTCTGTCTTCGAAGGGAAGGCCAAGTACTACGTGAGCACAGATCTTAATCCCTCGGCCCTTTGTTTTCTCCACCGCGTTCCTGAAGCAGGCAACATCGTGGCCCCTATTTATTATGGCAAGTGTTCTGTCGTGAATAGACTGGAGCCCGTATTCGATCCAGACAAGATAATCCTCTGCATAGCCTTCAAGGAGCGTGAGGATTGATTCGTCTACGCAATCAGGGCGAGTGCCTATGGATAGCCCAACGATATCCTCAACAGCACAGGCCTCATTGTACAGGTCCTTGAGCTTCTCATGCGGTCCGTACGTGTTTGAAAAGGACTGGAAATACGCAATGAATTTATGGGCCTTATACCGTTTTTTCAGGAATTCCTTGCCTCTCTCTATCTGTTCGGTGATGGAGAGGCCGAGCGCGCTGGCCCCCGTACCGGATCCTCTCGTGTTGCAATAGATACAGCCACCCGTTGCGATGTGGCCGTCCCTGTTCGGACACGTCAGCCCCGCATCGAGAGATATCTTTTGAACACGACAACCAAAAATACTTCTCAAATAGGTGTTTAAATCGTAGTAAGGCTTTTTCATCTTTCATCCGGATTGTTCAAGAACCCGTGCATAAGCTTTTCATATACATCTTAATCCCAAAAATGTAAAATGTGAACCCAAGGCTAGAGAAGGGCGCCGTACGGTAACTGAAATGAGCTTCTATCCGAAGAGATATGATATCGTCGTGGTTGGGGCCGGGCATGCGGGCTATGAGGCAGCCCTCGCTGCTGCCCGGATGGGCTGCAGTGTCTTGGTTATGACCATTGACCTGGATGGGATCGCAAAAATGCCGTGTAGCCCCTCGATCGGAGGCGTTGGCAAGGGGCAACTGGTAAAAGAGATCGATGCCCTGGGCGGTGAAATGGCCAAAGTAACCGATAGAACCGCAATACAGTATCGAACCCTCAATACCAAGAAGGGCCCTGCTGTTCAATCCTCCCGAACCCAGAACGACAAAATCAGGTATCATATCTGCATGAAAGAGGCTCTGGAAAAGGAGCCCAGTATAGACATAAAACAGGCCATGGTTGAGAGACTGGTCGTGGAAGACAGCCATGTCATTGGCATTGAGGATCAGACCGGATTCGGGTACCAGGCTCCTGCGGTCATCCTGGCCACCGGAACCTTTTTGCGGGGACTCGTCCATATCGGCTTCACTGCTATCAAGGCAGGCAGAGCAGGTGAGTTTGCCTCCTATGGGTTGGCCGAAAACTTGAAAGAACTTGGTTTCACCCTTGGAAGAATGAAGACCGGAACTCCTCCGAGGTTACGGAAATCGACCATAGATTTCAGCAGATTCGAAAGGCAAGACGGAGAGGAGAATCCCAAGCCATTCTCTCTGTTTACGGGGGAAATAAACATCAAACAGGTCCCCTGCTACATAGGGCACACAAACACAAAAAGCCACCAAATCGTCAGAGACAATCTGGAGCGATCCGCCCTGTACGGAGGAAAGATCACCGGTGTTCCGGCACGATACTGTCCCTCTATAGAAGATAAGGTAGTCCGGTTTTCTGACAGGGACCGGCACCAGATCATACTCGAACCTGAGGGACTCGACACAGAGGAGATCTACGCCAGCGGCCTGGGGAACAGCCTCCCCATGGAGGTGCAGATCCCCTTTGTGAGATCTGTTGAGGGGCTGGAGCAAGCCGAGATAATGAGACCGGCATATGCAATTGAATACGACTATGTCGACCCCATACAGCTGTTTCCCACCCTTGAAACCAAGCGTATCAGCGGCCTGTATATGGCAGGCCAGATCAACGGCACCAGCGGATATGAAGAGGCGGCTGCTCAGGGCATGTGGGCAGGAATTAATGCCGCATTAAAGATCCAGAAACGACCCTCCTTTGTCCTGGATCGGTCAGAGGCGTACATGGCCGTTATGATTGACGATCTGGTTACCAAAGGAACCAAAGAGCCTTACCGGATGTTCACCTCCAGGGCTGAATACAGGCTCCTGCTCAGAGAGGATAACGCAGATAAGCGGCTCATGGAAAAGGGTAATGAGCTCGGCCTCATCGACGACGACACATTGGGAGAAATGAAGGAGAGGTACCGGGAGATCTCGGCGGAGGCCCAGAGGATCAAGAAAACCATCATACCCTCTTCAAAACAAGTAAACGACTATCTTGAAGGGCTTGGATCAAGCCCCATAAGAAACGCGACTCCTTTGAGTCAAATCCTGAAAAGGCCCGAATTAGATTACGAGAACATTAGACCCCTTGACGGGAATGGCAGAAAGCTTGCCGAAAACCTAAGGCGTCAGGTTGAGGTAGAGATCAAATACGAAGGCTATATTGAGCGACAGCAACAGGAGGTTGAACGATTCAAGAATCTCGAAAAAATCAAAATTCCCCCAGCATTTGACTACACTAAGGTCCACGGCCTCTCAAATGAATTAACAGAAAAACTTCTGGCCATCAGACCTATCTCATTGGGTCAAGCATCGCGGATACCGGGTATGACCCCGGCGGCCATCTCTGTTATGATGATCTTCCTCAAGAAGGCTGGCGCATTGCAGTAACAGTTCACCGAGGTCGGTCAGCTGCCTGCTCTTCCCTCAATACTCCAACCCCTGCTCGGCCCAATCAATCAAGAACTCCCGAAGGACACGGTATGACAAAGACCCCTCACAGCGGCATAAGAGGCTGTGTCTATTGCACAGCTCGGTCCTCGGCATGAGGGAAACGTCGCCTTTTTTGAAGTGACTGGCGGGAGGGTTTCCTATATGATTCCCCAAGAAGCTATGGGGAAAAATGAATCGTTTACCAACAGATGCGACAGAAGAACCATTCCTCAACGGCCGGTTCGGATAGAAACACTTCTTCCGATAGGATCTTGAACCCCGTCAGTTCCGTCAAGGGGGTCGGGAAGGTATTTGCCGGAGAACTCCGGAAACGGGGTGTACACACCGTCTATGACCTTCTCTACCTCCTCCCTCGCTCCTACCAGGACCGGAGAAGATTTGTATCCGTCCGTGATATCAGGCCTGGTCAGAGCGCTCTCATCAGGGGGAGGATAACTGGGATCAGGCGACGCAGGTTTAAATACCGTACGGTCCTTGAAATGGTCATAAGTGATGGGAGGGACATTATATCCGCCAGATGGATGGGGGCACCCCAATATCTGTTCAGATTCCGGAGGG